>NZ_VMMH01000009.1:69767-135287 GCF_013277115.1 Streptococcus sp. 714 | reverse complement strand
ATATGGAAGTCGCTTAGCTTTATTCCGCCATAGCTCAGTTGGTAGTAGCGCATGACTGTTAATCATGATGTCGTAGGTTCGAGTCCTACTGGCGGAGTAGTTAATTAAAGGAGGTTTTAGCCTCTTTTTTGTTATGTAATTAATAATCTATCTCGCACCTAATGACGCGAGATATTTCAGATCTTTATCATTTGTCAACTGTAGTCGGTTGAAGAAAAGTTAAGAACGAGAAAGGACACATTTCGTCCTTTCTTTTTTGATATTTAGAGCGATGAAAATCCGTTTTTTGAAGTTTTCAAAGTTCCGAAATCCAAAGGCATTTCGCTTGATAAGTTTAATGAGATTATTAGTTGCTTCTAATTTGGCGTTAGAATAGGGTAGTTGAAGGGCACTATTTCAGTCTGAGCCTAGAAATTCGAAAGTGAAGCTGTTTAGCCAAGTCATAATAAGGGATAAACATATCCATTGTAATGATTTTGACGAGACATCGAACAGAACTCTCATACTTAAGAAAATGATTTCGGATGATAGCTTGTATTCTACTCTCAAGAACAGTTATGATATTGAGGTTTTCAAAATCTTGCGTAATAAAGCTCATCTTAATCTCTCGATTGAAACAGTCACTCCCCTGACTGTTTCAACGTCCTAAGAAATAATCTCAGGAAGACGAGAAAAATCATGTTTAAAGTGGAAGTCATTAAGCTTGCGAATGACAGTTGAAGTGGAAATGGAAAGCTGATGAGTAATGTCAGTCATAGAAGTCTTTTCAATCAACTTTTGAGCAATCTTTTGGTTGATAATACGAGGAATTTGATGATTTTTCTTGACGATAGAAGTTTCAGACACCATCATTTTCGGGCACTGATAGCACTTAAAACGACGCTTTCTAAGTAGAATTTTGGTAGGTATACCAGTTGTTTCAAGGTAAGGAATTTTCGATGGTTTTTGAAAATCATATTTCTTCATTTAACTTCCGCAATCAGGGCAAGATGGGGCGTCGTAGTCCAGTTTAGCGATGATTTCCTTATGTGTATCCCTATTATGATATCCATAATTTAGAAATTAGGTTCTGTAAGGTCTAGTAATTTTGTGATAAAGTGTAATTCTTCCATACGATTCTTTCTAAAGATGTTTTGGTGGCAAATCTTATGGAATTTTTTCTACAACAAAATAGGCTCCATAAGATCCATATGGGATTTACCGACTACAAATACTATAGTTACTTTTCTTTTTAATAATTATTAAGTGCTTTATTTCTATTCAATCACTTCATAGTTCTGACTCAAGTTCGTTGAAGAACTCTTGAGAAATATTTATTACTATTGAAACAAAACAGGATAATTTATTCAATCATTTATATGAAATTTTTTATTTTTAGGGATTTAATAGTTTGTTTTTGATGTAAGATATTTGTTTCTATTCTGTCAATTTTTCCTATTTTTTATCTTGTTGAGGTTGTTATTTTAACAATTCAGGAATTGATAGTGAATGTGTAAAATTTTTTGTTAGAATAAGTTCATAAAAAAGAAGAGGAGTATATATTTATGCTACAAAAAATTTATGAGCAGATGGCGGATTTTTATAGAAATATTGAAGAAGAGTATGGTACTGTATTTGGTGATAATTTTGATTGGGAACATTTTCATTTTAAATTTTTGATTTATTATTTAGTTCGATATGGAATTGGGTGTCGTAGGGATTTTATCGTTTATCATTATCGTGTTGCTTATCGTTTGTATCTTGAAAAGATGATAATGAATCGAGGTTTTATTTCTTGTTGAGGTAATTTTAGTAAATTTCCGAACAAACTTACTTTTTCATGGCAATATAACAATAAATAGCTGGTAATTTTTCTAAATCATTTTTTAATAGTTGGAAATAGCAAATCTTTCTATTGTTTCTTCTTGATAAAAAGGCGATTTTTTCTTATAATAAATTGTAAGATATAATTGCGGGTGAGATTCCTGCCATGTATGTGAGAAAGGAAGAGCCTGAGGGCTCAGACAAGATTATGACTTCAGTTGTTGTTGTAGGTACCCAATGGGGTGATGAAGGTAAAGGGAAGATTACGGACTTCCTTTCAGCGAATGCAGAAGTGATTGCACGTTACCAAGGTGGCGATAATGCAGGTCACACGATTGTGATTGATGGTAAGAAGTTTAAATTGCACTTGATTCCATCTGGGATTTTCTTCCCTGAAAAAATCTCTGTTATCGGGAATGGTATGGTTGTAAATCCTAAATCTCTTGTAAAAGAGTTGAACTATCTTCATGAGGAAGGTGTAACAACTGATAATTTGCGTATTTCTGATCGTGCGCATGTTATTTTGCCTTATCATATCGAGTTAGACCGTTTGCAAGAAGAAGCTAAGGGCGACAATAAGATTGGTACTACAATCAAGGGAATTGGTCCAGCTTATATGGACAAGGCTGCTCGTGTGGGAATTCGTATCGCAGATCTTTTGGATAAAGACATTTTCCGTGAGCGTTTAGAACGTAACCTTGCTGAAAAGAATCGTCTTTTTGAAAAATTGTATGATAGTAAAGCGATTGCTTTCGATGATATTTTTGAAGAGTATTACGAATATGGTCAACAAATCAAGAAATATGTGACAGATACATCTGTCATCTTGAATGATGCGCTTGATAACGGTAAACGCGTCCTTTTTGAAGGTGCCCAAGGTGTTATGCTAGATATCGACCAAGGTACTTATCCATTTGTTACGTCATCAAACCCTGTGGCTGGTGGTGTGACCATTGGTTCTGGTGTTGGTCCAAGTAAGATTGACAAGGTTGTAGGTGTATGTAAGGCTTATACGAGTCGTGTAGGAGACGGTCCTTTCCCAACTGAGTTGTTTGATGAAGTGGGAGAACGTATCCGTGAAGTAGGTCATGAATATGGTACAACAACTGGTCGTCCACGTCGAGTGGGTTGGTTTGACTCAGTAGTGATGCGTCATAGCCGCCGTGTTTCTGGTATCACTAACCTTTCATTGAACTCTATCGATGTTTTGAGTGGTTTAGATACAGTAAAAATCTGTGTGGCCTATGATCTTGATGGTCAACGTATTGACTACTATCCAGCTAGTCTTGAGCAATTGAAACGTTGCAAGCCTATTTATGAAGAGTTGCCAGGTTGGTCAGAAGATATCACTGGAGTTCGTAATTTGGAAGAGCTTCCTGAGAATGCGCGTAACTATGTTCGTCGTGTGAGCGAATTGGTTGGCGTTCGTATTTCTACTTTCTCAGTAGGTCCTGGTCGTGAACAAACAAATATTTTAGAAAGTGTTTGGTCGTAAGAGATTTTTAAGATTTGTTTAAGATAGGTCGGGTATACTATAGACAGTTACAAGAAGACCTCCTAACTTGTTGTAACAAATATCCTAAACTTTTCTTTTTCATAATAATCTCCCTATAGAGTCACCGCATTCGGTGGCTTTTTTTGTGTTGGGATTCATGATATAATAATAAAATCGATAAGTAGGAAAAGAGAAAAGAGATGGATTATACGCTTGAAGAAAAAGAAATCTTTATGAGGGAGGCTTTGAGAGAGGCTGAGATTGCTCTTGAACACGATGAAATTCCAATTGGTTGTGTGATTGTCAAGGACGGAGAAATCATTGGTCGTGGGCATAATGCGCGTGAGGAACTGCAGCGAGCGGTTATGCATGCGGAAATTATGGCTATAGAGAATGCGAATCTGAGTGAGGAGAGCTGGCGCTTGCTGGATTGCACGCTTTTTGTGACCATTGAGCCTTGTGTCATGTGTAGTGGGGCAATTGGACTTGCCCGCATTCCAAACGTGGTCTATGGAGCTAAAAACCAGAAATTTGGCGCTGCTGGGAGTTTGTACGATATTTTGACAGATGAGCGTCTTAACCATCGTGTGGAGGTTGAAACGGGAATTTTGGAAGATGAATGCGCAGCTATTATGCAGGACTTTTTCCGAAATCGACGGAAAAAATAATTTTGCTTTTAAAATGAATAGGAATGTGATATAATAGATAGTGGAGCAACAGTTCTGCGTGAAGCGGGTCAGGGGAGGAATCCAGCAGCCCTAAGCGATTTGAATTGTGTGCTCTTTTTTTCGTGCTTTTTTCGAATAAATAAGATAGAATAATCTAGAATAAATGATAATAGAAAAGAGAAGATGATGAAAATTCGTGGTTTTGAATTGGTTTCGACTTTTACAGATGAAAATTTATTGCCCAAGCGTGAGACGGCGCATGCGGCTGGTTATGATTTAAAGGTTGCTGTGCGTACAGTTATTGCACCAGGAGAGATTGTCTTGGTTCCGACAGGGGTTAAGGCTTATATGCAACCGACAGAAGTGCTTTATCTCTATGATCGTTCTTCAAATCCTCGTAAGAAGGGCTTGGTCTTGATTAACTCGGTTGGGGTCATTGATGGGGATTATTATGGAAATCCTGGGAATGAAGGGCATATTTTTGCTCAGATGAAGAATATTACAGATCAAGAGGTTGTTCTTGAAGTTGGAGAACGTGTGGTCCAGGCTGTCTTTGCTCCTTTCTTAATTGCAGATGGAGATGCGGCTGATGGCGTTAGAACTGGTGGATTTGGATCGACAGGGCACTAGGATGAAGATTATCTTTGTACGTCACGGGGAGCCAGACTACCGTGAGTTAGAGGAGCGTTCTTATACGGGATTTGGGATAGATTTGGCCCCCTTGTCTGAGAAGGGACGGCAGCAAGCTCAGGAACTGAGCACCAATCCTTTACTCCCTTCAGCTGAAATAATCATATCTTCTGCAGTCACAAGAGCTTTAGAAACGGCTTCTTATGTGGTTTGTGCTACGGGTCTTCCTTTAAGAGTAGAGCCTTTGTTACATGAATGGCAGGTCTATGAAAGTGGCACAGATAATTTTGAAAAAGCTCGTACTATGTTTCTAGAAAATAAGGGGGAGTTACTTCCCAATAGTCCTATTCAGTATGAGACAGCTGCGGAGATGAAGTCTCGTTTTCTAGAATGCATGGCTAAATATCGAGATTATCAGACCGTGATAGTGGTGACCCACAACATGCTCATGCGCCAGTTTGTGCCAAATGAGAAGATTGATTGTTGCCAAGTGATTGAGTGTGAGTTAGAGATATAGAAAGAGGTTTATCATCGCAAAGAAAAAAGCGACATTTGTATGTCAAAATTGTGGGTATAATTCCCCTAAATATCTGGGACGTTGCCCCAACTGTGGGTCTTGGTCTTCTTTTGTAGAAGAGGTTGAGGTTGCCGAAGTAAAGAATGCACGTGTGTCCTTGACAGGTGAGAAAACCAAGCCCATGAAACTATCTGAGGTGACTTCCATCAATTTCAATCGAACCAAGACGGAGATGGAGGAATTCAACCGTGTACTTGGGGGAGGAGTGGTACCAGGAAGTCTTGTCCTCATTGGTGGGGATCCTGGAATCGGAAAATCAACCCTTCTTTTACAAGTCTCAACCCAGCTGTCTCAATTAGGGACTGTTCTCTATGTCAGTGGGGAGGAGTCTGCCCAGCAGATTAAGCTACGAGCAGAGCGCTTGGGTGATATTGATAGCGAGTTTTATCTTTATGCAGAGACCAATATGCAGAGTGTTCGTGCTGAGGTGGAGCGCATCCAGCCAGACTTTCTCATTATTGACTCTATCCAGACCATTATGTCTCCTGAGATTTCAGGGGTGCAGGGGTCTGTTTCTCAGGTGCGTGAGGTGACGGCTGAGCTCATGCAACTGGCCAAAACTAATAACATTGCCATCTTTATTGTAGGGCATGTGACCAAGGAAGGAACCTTAGCTGGCCCTCGTATGTTGGAGCATATGGTGGATACGGTGCTTTACTTTGAAGGGGAGCGTCACCATACCTTCCGTATTCTGAGAGCGGTCAAAAACCGTTTTGGTTCAACAAATGAGATTGGGATTTTTGAAATGCAGTCGGGCGGTTTGGTTGAGGTACTCAATCCGAGTCAAGTTTTCCTAGAAGAACGTTTAGATGGAGCAACGGGTTCGTCCATCGTTGTGACCATGGAAGGGACGCGTCCAATTTTAGCAGAGGTTCAGGCTTTGGTGACACCGACCATGTTTGGAAATGCCAAGCGTACGACGACAGGACTTGATTTTAATCGTGCTAGCTTGATTATGGCTGTTTTGGAAAAACGGGCCGGTCTTCTCTTGCAAAATCAGGACGCCTATCTCAAATCTGCTGGTGGTGTCAAATTGGATGAACCTGCGATTGACTTAGCCGTTGCTGTTGCCATTGCTTCGAGTTACAAGGACAAGCCAACCAATCCTCAGGAATGTTTTGTAGGAGAACTTGGTTTGACAGGAGAGATTCGGCGCGTGAATCGTATCGAGCAACGCATCAATGAAGCTGCTAAACTTGGATTTACAAAAATCTATGTACCTAAGAATTCCTTGACAGGAATCACTCCGCCTAAGGAAATACAGGTCATTGGGGTGACAACGATTCAGGAGGTTTTGAAAAAGGTCTTTGCATAATCCGTGACAAATCCTCTTAAAAATGATAAGATAGGAGAAATATTTGACCATCAAATTTTCGAGGAGGGAATCATGTCGTATTTTGAACAGTTTATGCAAGCCAATCAGGCTTATGTTGCCCTACATGGGCAGTTAAATCTGCCACTTAAACCCAAAACAAGAGTTGCCATTGTGACCTGTATGGACTCACGTTTGCACGTTGCGCAAGCTCTGGGCTTGGCACTTGGGGATGCTCACATCTTGCGGAATGCAGGTGGTCGAGTGACTGAGGACATGATTCGTTCGCTAGTTATTTCCCAGCAACAGATGGGGACAAGAGAGATTGTGGTGCTGCACCATACAGACTGTGGTGCTCAGACTTTTGAAAATGGTCCTTTTCAGGAGTATCTGAAAGAAGAACTGGGTGTCGACGTGTCAGACCAGGACTTTTTGCCCTTCCAAGATATAGAGGAGAGTGTGCGTGAGGACATGCAAGCCCTTATCGAGTCTCCTCTAATACCAGATGATGTCATTATTTCTGGTGCCATTTACGATGTGGATACAGGAAGTATGACAGTCGTAGAATTATAAATACTTCATTTAGAAAGAAAGTGTATGAAGAAAAACAGTATTTTATTTATTTTTATCTTATTGCTATGTATTGGTTTACAGTATGAAACCATCTACTATACGGATGGTTCGATGTCAGGTGCGGAATATGGACTAATGGGAGTTTCTATCTTTCTAGCTCTCTTTTACATGATTCCGTCTCTTTATTTCCTTTTCCGTATTGGGAAAAAATGGGAATTGCCAAAGAACTCCTTGATCTTGTCCTTATTGGGTGGGATGTTCCTTTCAGGCTGGTTGTCTAGCTTTGCGAATACCTATATCCATGATTTACTGGGTGCTCTTTTCCCAGATAGTGCATTTTTAAATGCCTTTGAAAGTGCTATTGTGGCTCCTTTGGTAGAAGAACCCTTGAAATTGTTTCCACTTGTCTTTGTTTTGGCTTTGATTCCTGTGCGAAAGTTAAAATCTTTGTTTTTACTTGGGATTGCTTCTGGTTTGGGATTCCAAATGATTGAGGATATTGGCTATATTCGTACGGATTTGCCAGAGGGCTTTGACTTTACCATTTCGAGAATTTTAGAGCGCATCATCTCAGGAATTGCCTCTCACTGGACTTTTTCAGGTCTGGCTGTAGTAGGTGTTTACTTGCTTTACAGAGCCTATAAAGGGCAGAAGGTTGGCAAGAAACAGGGGCTTATTTTCCTAGGTTTAGCCTTGGGAACTCACTTCCTGTTTAACTCTCCTTTTGTGGAGTTGGAGACAGAGTTGCCTTTAGCGATTCCAGTGGTTACAGCCATTACTCTCTATGGTTTTTACCAGGCTTATCGCTTTGTTGAGAAGCACAATGAGTTGATGAACTAGAATATTTTTCAAAAGAATGATGCAAGGGGACAAATATGGTGCCCTTCTTTTATTTTTGATTGAAAAATAGTGTAAAAAGCGCTACAATGGTAGATGGAAAAATCTTGTGAAAAGCACAAGCGATACATATATACCGGAGGAAATCATGTCTTTTTCTGATTTAAAGCTGTTTGCCCTTTCTTCTAATAAAGAATTGGCAGAACGTGTGGCGCAGGAGATTGGGATAGAGTTGGGGAAATCAAGTGTTCGCCAATTTTCAGATGGAGAGATTCAGGTCAACATCGAAGAATCAATCCGTGGGAAACACGTCTTTATCCTACAATCAACTAGTTCGCCTGTAAATGACAATCTGCTTGAAATTTTGATTATGGTGGATGCTTTGAAGCGTGCGAGTGCAGAATCTGTCAATGTTGTCATGCCTTACTATGGGTATGCACGTCAGGATAGAAAGGCGAGAGCGCGTGAGCCAATCACTTCAAAACTTGTCGCAAATATGCTTGAAGTAGCTGGAGTAGATCGCTTATTGACAATCGACTTGCATGCTGCGCAGATTCAAGGATTCTTTGATATTCCTGTGGATCACTTGATGGGCGCTCCTCTGATTGCGGATTATTTTGAGCGTCGCGGTATGGTTGGTTCTGACTATGTGGTTGTCAGCCCAGACCATGGAGGTGTGACTCGTGCTCGTAAATTGGCAGAATTTTTGAAAACATCTATCGCTATCATTGACAAACGTCGTAGCGTTGATAAGATGAATACCAGTGAAGTTATGAACATCATCGGTAAGGTTGAAGGCAAGACTTGTATCTTGATTGATGATATGATTGATACTGCTGGAACGATTTGTCATGCGGCAGATGCCCTTGCGGAAGCTGGTGCTGTTGAAGTCTATGCGAGCTGTACGCACCCAGTTCTTTCTGGTCCTGCTATGGACAATATCCAAAAATCAGCTATCGAGAAATTGGTTGTTTTGGATACTATCTATCTCCCAGAAGAGCGTTTGATCGATAAGATTGAGCAAATTTCAATCGCTCATCTCCTAGGGGATGCTATTGTACGTATCCATGAAAAACGCCCACTTTCTCCACTTTTCAGTATTGAGAAAAAGATTTAATGACCAAGCCTGAGATAATTCTCAGGTTTTTTTCGTCTCTTTTCCGAATAAATAGATAGAGCTAGTGAATCTAGTAAACCTAGATTTAAAAATGTGCTATAATGAAAGGAGAAGAAATATGACTGTGCGTCATCCGGGCATCAGCCCGACCAACGATTTGGTTGCTAAAAAAATCTTTAGCAATCCAGAAATCACTTGTCAATTTATTCGCGATATGCTGGACTTGCCAGCAAAAAATGTGACGATTTTGGAGGGGAGCAATATTCATGTCTTACCTTCCATGCCGTACTCGGCACAGGATTTCTATACAAGTATAGATGTCTTAGCTGAACTAGATAATGGAACTCAAGTAATTATTGAAATTCAAGTTCATCATCAGAATTTTTTCATCAATCGCCTATGGGCTTATTTGTGTAGTCAGGTCAATCAAAACCTAGAAAAAATTCGTCAACGAGAAGGTGATACTCATCAGAGTTACAAACACATCGCACCAGTATATGCTATCGCTATCGTGGATAGCAATTACTTCTCAGATGATTTGGCCTTCCACAGTTTTAGTATGCGAGAGGACACGACAGGTGAGGCTTTAACCATCACTAACAATGGACAAGAAAACCATCTAGTCAAGATGGCGTTCTTGGAACTAAAAAAATACAGAGAAACCAGCAAAGACGAGGTTCGTAAACCGTGGTTGGAGTTTTTTGGGAACAAGCCCTTTACTCAGCGCCCCGAGCGAGCTATCAGCCAGGCAGACCAACTGCTAGACTACAAGAGCTGGTCCGAGGAGGATAGGAAAATGTTTAGTCAACTACGTATGCGCGAAGAACAAGCCTTGTTAGCACAGGACTATGCCTTAGAACAAGCTGAAGAAAAAGGCTTAGAACGTGGGAAACTCTTTGCCTTCCTGGATATGGTCCGCCAAGGTCTTCTGACAGCTGAGGTTGCTAGTGAACAATTGGGTATGACTGTCGCTGAGTTTGAGGCGCTGTTGTAAGACCATCACAAACAATGGACAAAAACACCATCTGGTCAAGATGGTGTTTTTGGAATTAAAAAAATATAGAGAAACCAGCAAAGATGAGGTTCGCAAGCCGTGGTTGGAGTTTTTCGGGAATAAACCCTTTACCCAGCAACCCGAGTGAGCTATTAGCAAAGCAGAGCAACTGCTGGACTATAAAAGCTGGTCCGAGGAGGACAGGAAAATGTTTAGTCAACTACGTATGCGCGAAGAACAAGCCTTGTTAGCACAGGACTATGCTTTGGAAACTGCTAGGGCAGAAGGAATTGAACAAGGTTTAGAACGTGGTATTGAACAAGGACTGGAACGAGGACGAGCAGAGGGTATCGAAGAGGGGATTAAAAGTAGGTCTAGTAAATCTCGTTCGTCAAGGCCTTCTGACTTCAGAGATTGTAAGTCAACAACTGGGTATGACTGTCGCTGAATTTGAGTCACTATTGAAAGACCATCATAAATAAGATCTAAAAATACAGAGAAACCAGCAAAGATGAGGTTCGTAAACCATGGTTGGAGTTTTTCGGGAACGAGCCCTTTACCCAAGAACCCGAGCGAGCCATTAGTCAGGCAGAGCAACTGCTGGACTATAAGAGCTGGTCCGAGGAGGACAGGAAAATGTTTAGTTAACTACGTATGCGCGAAGAACAAGCCTTGTTAGCACATAACTATGCCTTGGAACGAGCTGAAGAAAAAGGCTTAGAACGTAGACGTGCAGAGGGGATTGAAGAGAGGTAAAAGTAGGTTTAGTAAATCTAGTCCATCAAGGCCTTCTGATTTCAGATGTTGCCATCCAGTAATGATTCGAATAGTCGGGAATATAAAGTATTATTGTTCGTTTGATTGAAATAAGTTAGCTTTTATGAGTGATTAGAGTTCAACATTTAAAGTTTGGACTGTTTTCTCCAATATTTTCTTAAAAATAAGATAAAAATTGTTGACACCAATTATTTAAGTGGTATAACGGTGGTAGTAAAGAAAACTCTTTACAATCAAATAAAAAATAAAAGAGGAGATAAAACAATGAAAAAAGTTTTATTGACATCAGTAGCAGCTCTTGCAGTATTTTCTGCAGTAGTGCCAGCATTTGCAGATAACAATGGTGGAGCTAACCTCCCTGGACCATATGATTCACGTGAAGCATATGAAAGCCAATCAGAATTTGTAACTGCTGATAGAGTTAACGAATATGTGGCAGCATATAGTGAAAATATCAATGCAAATAAAGCTGATCTTGAGAAAGCACAAGCTGAATTGGCAAAAGCAGAAAATGCACCAGAAAACTTCACACATAACCGTGATGAACTTTTAGCACCATACAGAAATGTAGTTGTAGCTGCTCAAAAAGCATACGATGCAGAAGTGGCAAAAGTTCGTAACGAAGCGGTGAAACATTTGCAAGAAGTTTTCAATTTAGCTCTTAAAAAAGAAGGTAAATACTATATCTTGAACGAAACTCCTGAACAAGCAAACGCTCGTTATTTGAAAGATCACGCTCAAGATGGTCAAAACGGACAAACAGCTCCATCAGCTACTCCAGAACCAGGTAAACCAGGTGCAGTAGAGCAAGCTAAACAAGCAGAAGCAGTAGCTAAACAAGCAGATGCAACAGCTAAAGCTGGTCAAAAAGCTCTTCCAAAAACACACGCTTCTAAATAATTTATTTATTTAATGAAGTAACTAATCACTGAAACTTCGTTTCAGTGATTTTTTTGATAAAAGTAAATAAACAAGGGAGATAAAAATGAGCAGACGTTCAACTAAAAATAAGTCACCTATGAAGAAAATTATCGCTTCGCTTGTTGCTGTAGCTATTGTCGCTTTAGGAGGTTTATTCCTCTATAAGACATTTTTAGCTCCAACTGATCAGGCGAGTGAAACTAAGGTAGCACAAACGACACAAAAAATTGCTACGACATCGGCAGAGGAAAAAGAATATCTTACGAATAAGTTCAAAGGCTTACTTGGAACAAACTCTGATACGATCGCTTATGTGTATGCGCCCGGAACAGAGTTGGATGAGCCTGTTGTTCAAACAACTGATAATTCAACTTATTTAGATAAGAGATTTGATGGTGGTCACGAACCTTATATGGGAACAGTGTTTATGGACACAGATAATAAAAAGGATTTTAGTGACCGTTTAACTTGGTTATTTGGTCATGCTCGTGGTAGTAAAGTTGGGGATCATCGTATGTTTAATGATGTGAACTACTATAGTCGTCAAGATTATTTTGATGAACATCCATATGTTGTGATTGAGACTCCAGAGAGAAAGTATTATTATGAAGCAGTTGCTATGATTATAGTACTGGAAGAAACAGCCTTTTATCGTACTTCATTTGATGATGATAAAGATTTTCAAACACAGTTAACAACTATTTATGAAACAGCTGAAGTTAAGAAACCAAATGTTAAAGTATCAGCTAAAGATAAGTATTTAGTTCTTTCAACTTGTCGTGAAGAAGATGAAACGATTCGTGCGAATCTATATCTTCGTCAAATACCAGACTCAGAAATGAGTGAGTTTGTCAAACAGCACAAAGATCAATTAACGTATAAACCAACAAGATAAATATATAGACTATTACTACAATAGGAATGAATATAGTCTAGCAAGAATAGAAGTTCTTTGCAGTTGAAAAGGATTTCACTTTTATAATTATAAAGCATAAAAACAGAATTTAGTCATGGGCTAAGTTCTGTTTTTTTAAAACTAAATGGCTATATTCGCCAAAAGTGTGAAAAATACTTGGTCTGGCTCTTCCCAATGGTATTTTTTGGTGCTTTCCTTTATAATGGGTGTATGGATAAGAAAAAATTATTATTGATTGATGGGTCTTCTGTTGCTTTTCGGGCGTTTTTTGCGCTCTATCAGCAGTTGGACCGTTTTAAGAATGCGGCTGGTTTGCATACCAATGCCATTTATGGCTTTCAGTTGATGTTGAGTCATTTATTGGAACGGGTTGAGCCGAGTCATATTTTGGTGGCTTTTGATGCGGGAAAGACGACCTTCCGTACAGAGATGTATGCGGACTATAAGGGTGGTCGTGCTAAGACTCCTGATGAGTTTCGTGAGCAATTTCCTTTCATTCGTGAGTTGCTGGATCATATGGGAATTCGCCACTATGAGTTGGCTCAATATGAGGCAGATGATATCATCGGGACGCTGGATAAACTAGCTGAGCAGGATGGTTTTGATATTACCATTGTCAGTGGGGACAAGGACTTGATTCAGCTGACGGATGAGCATACGGTGGTTGAGATTTCCAAGAAAGGTGTGGCTGAATTTGAGGCCTTTACGCCAGACTATCTCATGGAAAAGATGGGGCTCACACCGACTCAGTTTATCGATCTCAAGGCCCTAATGGGTGATAAGTCGGATAATATCCCTGGGGTGACCAAAATCGGAGAAAAGACGGGTATCAAGCTCTTGCTGGAGCATGGTTCGCTTGAGGGGATTTATGAAAATATCGATGGGATGAAGGCTTCTAAGATGAAGGAAAATCTCATCAATGATAAGGAACAGGCCTTTTTGTCTAAAACACTGGCGACCATTGATACCAAGGCACCGATTGAGATTGGTTTGGAGGATTTGGTTTATAGTGGTCCAGATGTTGAAAATCTTGGGAAATTCTATGATGAGATGGGCTTCAAACAGCTCAAGCAGGCTTTAAATGCATCGTCAGCTGATGTGGCTGAGAGTTTGAACTTTACTATCGTTGACCAAGTCCGTCAAGATATGCTGAGTGAAGAATCTATCTTCCATTTTGAGCTTTTTGGTGAGAATTACCATACGGATGATTTGGTTGGTTTTGCTTGGTCTTGTGGGGATAAGCTCTATGCTACAGACAAGCTTGAACTTTTGCAAGAGCCGATTTTTAAGGATTTTCTAGAAAAAACACCTTTGAGAGTGTATGACTTTAAGAAGGCTAAAGTTCTCTTAAATCGTTATGATGTGAATTTGCAGGCGCCTGCTTTTGACGGCCGTTTGGCTAAATACCTCCTTTCGACTGTGGAGGACAATGAAATTACGACTATCGCTAGTCTTTATGGCCAGACTTATTTGGTTGATGATGAGACTTTCTATGGTAAGGGTGTCAAAAAGGCCATTCCTGAACGCAAGAAATTCTTGGAACATTTGGCTCGTAAGCTTGCTGTTTTGGTTGAGACTGAGCCTGTTTTACTTGAAAAACTTAGCGAAAATGGGCAATTAGAGCTTCTTTATGATATAGAGCAACCTCTGGCCTTTGTTCTTTCTAAGATGGAAATTGCTGGGATTAAGGTCAAAAAAGAAACTCTTCTTGAGATGCAGGCAGAAAATGAGCTTGTCATTGAAAAACTGACTCAAGAGATTTACGAACTGGCTGGTGAGGAGTTTAATATCAATTCGCCTAAGCAGTTGGGAGTACTTCTCTTTGAAAAGTTGGGACTTCCTCTAGAATATACCAAGAAAACCAAGACAGGTTACTCGACAGCGGTGGATGTGTTGGAGCGTCTGGCTCCTATAGCGCCGATTGTTAAGAAAATCCTGGATTACCGTCAGATTGCTAAGATTCAGTCTACTTATGTGATTGGCTTGCAGGACTGGATTTTGGCTGATGGTAAGATTCATACTCGCTATGTGCAGGATTTGACCCAGACTGGGCGTTTGTCTAGTGTGGATCCAAACTTGCAAAATATCCCTGTGCGTTTGGAGCAAGGCCGTCTCATTCGTAAGGCCTTTGTGCCTGAGTGGGAGGATAGTGTGCTGCTCAGCTCCGACTATTCTCAGATTGAATTGCGTGTTTTGGCGCACATCTCTAAAGACGAGCACTTGATTAAAGCCTTTCAAGAGGGGGCAGATATCCATACTTCGACAGCTATGCGGGTCTTTGGCATTGAGCGTCCCGAGGATGTGACTCCAAACGACCGTCGTAATGCCAAGGCGGTGAACTTTGGAGTGGTTTACGGAATTTCAGATTTTGGTTTGTCTAATAATCTGGGCATTAGCCGTAAGGAGGCCAAAGCCTACATTGATACCTACTTTGAACGCTTCCCAGGTATTAAAAACTACATGGATGAAGTGGTGCGTGAGGCGCGTGATAAGGGCTATGTAGAGACACTTTTTAAGCGTCGTCGTGAGCTGCCAGATATCAATTCGCGCAACTTCAACATTCGTGGTTTTGCAGAGCGAACTGCTATCAACTCCCCTATTCAGGGATCTGCGGCAGATATTCTCAAGATTGCTATGATTCAGCTGGATAAAGCTTTGGTTGAAGGTGGTTATCAGACTAAGATGCTGTTACAAGTGCACGATGAAATCGTCCTTGAAGTGCCTAAATCGGAACTAGCAGAGATGAAAAAATTGGTCAAACAAACCATGGAAGAAGCCATCCAACTCAGTGTTCCCCTCATCGCAGATGAAAATGAAGGGGCAACCTGGTATGAGGCTAAATAAAAAGGGGGCTAGTCCTCTTTTTTGTAGTCAAAATCTGCAAGCCTTTTCAAATTGTGCTATACTGATGAAAAAGGAGAATTTCTATGAGTCAAGAATTTATCAATCCAAGTGATGGCGTGATTCGTCAGTATCTCGCAACGAGTAAAACCCTTGCTGTGGTGGGGTTATCAGATCGTGAAGAAACAACCAGCAATCGAGTGAGCAAGGAAATGCAAGCTCGGGGTTATAAAATCATCCCAGTCAATCCCAAGGCGGCAGGTGGCGAAATCTTAGGTGAAAAGGCTTATGCCAACCTCGCTGAGATTCCTTTTCCTGTAGACATTGTCAATGTTTACCGTCGCAGCGAGTTTTTGCCAGATGTAGCGCGTGATTTTCTCAAGGCTGATGCTAAGATTTTTTGGGCACAGCTAGGACTTGAAAGTCTAGAAGCGGAAGAAATCTTGCGTGCTGGTGGATGTGATGATATCGTGATGAATCGTTGCATCAAGAGAGAACATACTCGCTTGATTGAGGAAGTATAAGAAAAAGGTAGCTGATGGGCTACCTTTTGTGTTAGACTCAATGAAAATCAAAGAGCAAACTAGGAAACTAGCCGCAGGTTGTTCAAAACACTGCTTTGAGGTTGCAGATNNGCTCAAAACACAGTTTTGAGGTTGTGGATAGAACTGACGAAGTCAGTAACCATACCTACTGCAAGGCGACGTTGACGTGGTTTGAAGAGATTTTCGAAGAGTATTAGAAAATGCCGATAAGGGTCTGCATACCAAGACTAGTGAGGATGATGGCAATCCAGCAGACGGCTCCGAGAACAATGGATTTTCCACTGGATTTGACCATAGCGACCAGATTTGTTTTGAGACCGATGGCACTCATGGCCATGATAATGAAGAATTTGGAGAGTTGTTTGAGTGGGGTAAAGAAACTACTGGACACACCAAGAGAGGTCAGAAGGGTGGTTAGGAGCGATGCAAGGATGAAGTAAAGGATAAAAAGTGGGAAGACTTTTTTCAGTTGCAGGCCTTGCTTATTTTTTTGTTGGCGACTTTGCCAGTAGGAGAGAAAGAGAGTGATGGGGATGATAGCTAGGGTTCGTGTGAGTTTGACAATGGTTGCGGATTCGAGGGTATTGGTCTGATAGAGACTGTCCCAGGCGCTGGCTGTGGCGGTTACAGAGGAAGTATCATTGACCGCAGTTCCTGCAAAGAGGGCAAAGCCTTCATTAGATAGATGAAGCCAGGTGCCTAGGGTTGGAAAGATGAGAGCAGCTAAGACATTGAAGAAAAAGATAACGGAGATGGCTTGGGCTACTTCCTTTTCCTTAGCATGGATAACGGGCGCTGTAGCAGCAATGGCAGAACCCCCACAGATAGAAGAACCTACTCCAATCAAGGTAGCCAGTTTTGTGTCCAGTGCAAAGAAGCGCTGGAAAAGGTAGGCAACAATCAAGGCTATTGAAATGGTGGACAGGATGACAGGGAGAGAAGATTGCCCAACTGCGAAGACTTGCGAGATATTGAGACCAAAACCAAGCAAGATAACGGCATACTGTAGCAATTTTTTAGAACTAAAGGTCAATCCAGTATCCAGTTGTTTATAGGATGAGAGAAAGGGATGGAGAAGCATTCCCATAAAAATCGCAAAAACGGGTGCACCAATGACAGGGAAGAATCCCCCTAAGTAGCAAGATAGGATGGAAATGAGAAGGCAGGCCAAGATGCCTGCTCCATTTTTTGATAGAAATGACATAAGAACCTCCAAATAGAATCTGTTACCATTATAGACCTGTAAACAGGAAAAGTAAAATAGAAAGTAGGTCCTAACAATTATTTGACAAGTAGTGCTAATTATGTAATAATAATCTTACAAGAATTGTAACGAAGTCTTGGCAAAAACAAAAATACCAGAGCTCCACCTCTGGTATTTCTTTTTGTCCAGTTACATTAAAACTAAACTCAGGTTATATTTTTTGTCGCGCTTATCTAACCACTTTCTGACTATCCACTCAGAAATGACATTACCGGTAATAGTAATCAGTAATGGTGCTAGAATAACTGTAACGAAGATTAGCAAAAAACTCAATACTCGTCGAAAATCTCCTAATACGTTGTCATCTTCGGCTTACCTAACCTTAGTTATGTCTTCACCTCGATTCTTAGTTTCATGAGATTTTCATTGAGTATTCTAAAAACATAGTGTTGTAATGAATTTAAATGAACATACATCAGTTGCTTATGCTAGTGTGATTTTGCGGTCAGAGAGCTTTTGTAGTATAATAGACATATGTTCTTTAAGCAAGGAGGGTATCTATGGACTTAACCAAGCGCTTTAATAAACAATTAGATAAGATTCAAGTTTCCTTGATTCGTCAGTTTGACCAGGCTATTTCAGAGATTCCTGGGGTTCTACGTCTGACATTGGGAGAGCCTGACTTTACAACTCCAGACCATGTCAAGGAGGCAGCTAAGCGAGCTATTGACCAAAATCAATCCTACTATACAGGGATGAGTGGTTTGATGACTTTACGCCAGGCAGCTAGTGATTTTGTAAGAGAAAAATACCAGATCGACTATAATCCAGAGAATGAAATATTAGTCACAATTGGTGCGACAGAGGCCCTATCAGCTACTCTGACAGCTATTTTGGAAGAGGGAGACAAGGTGCTCTTGCCAGCTCCTGCCTATCCAGGTTATGAACCGATTGTCAATCTAGTTGGGGCAGAGATTGTCGAGATTGACACGACTGAAAATGGGTTTGTCTTGACTCCAGAGATGTTAGAAAAGGCTATTTTGGAGCAAGGAGACAAGCTCAAAGCAGTTATTCTCAACTATCCGGCTAATCCGACAGGCATTACCTATAGTCGGGAGCAGTTGGAAGCCTTGGCAGCTGTTTTACGCAAGTATGAGATTTTTGTTGTCTGTGATGAGGTCTACTCAGAATTAACTTATACAGGGGAAAATCATGTCTCTTTGGGAACAATGCTGAGAGATCAGGCCATTATCATTAACGGTCTATCCAAATCACATGCTATGACAGGTTGGCGTTTAGGCTTCATCTTCGCACCAGCAAACTTCACAGCCCAACTCATCAAGAGTCACCAGTACTTGGTTACTGCTGCGAATACCATGGCGCAACATGCTGCAGTAGAAGCCTTAACAGCTGGTAAAGATGATGCAGAACCTATGAAGAAAAAGTATATCCAGCGTCGGGACTACATTATCGAGAAAATGAC
The DNA here is from genome assembly GCF_013277115.1 of Streptococcus sp. 714. Lineage (GTDB taxonomy): Bacteria > Bacillota > Bacilli > Lactobacillales > Streptococcaceae > Streptococcus. The sequence continues at coordinate 116,594 of NZ_VMMH01000009.1, read as the reverse complement.
TAATCTTGGTTTTGAGATTATCAAACCTGACGGTGCCTTTTATATCTTTGCTAAGATTCCAGCAGGCTACAATCAAGATTCTTTTGCTTTTCTGAAGGATTTTGCTCACAAGAAGGCTGTTGCCTTTATCCCTGGTGCAGCTTTTGGTCAATATGGAGAAGGTTATGTGCGCTTGTCTTATGCAGCTAGCATGGAAACCATCAGAGAAGCTATGAAACGTCTTGAGGAGTACATGAGAGAAGCATGATTCAGTCTATTACGAGTCAGGGGTTGGTGCTCTACAATCGTAATTTTCGTGAGGATGACAAGCTAGTCAAGATTTTTACAGAGCAGGTCGGCAAGCGGATGTTTTTTATCAAACATGCCGGTCAGTCTAAACTGGCTCCAGTTATTCAACCTTTGGTGCTGGCTCGTTTTCTTTTGCGAATCAATGATGATGGACTTAGTTATATTGAAGACTATCATGAGGTGATGACCTTTCCAAAAATCAATAGTGATCTCTTTGTCATGGCCTATGCGACATATGTGGCAGCTTTGGCAGATGCTAGTTTGCAGGACAATCACCAAGATGCTCCCTTGTTTGCTTTTTTACAAAAGACTTTAGAGTTGATGGAAGAGGGGCTAGATTATCAAGTTTTGACCAATATTTTTGAAATTCAAATCTTGACCAGATTTGGAATCAGTCTTAATTTTAATGAGTGTGTCTTTTGTCATCGGGTTGGTCAGGCCTTTGACTTTTCTTTTAAATATGGAGCCTGCCTTTGTCCAGAGCATTATCATGAGGATGAGAGACGTTGCCATCTAAATCCTAACCTCCCTTATCTGCTCAATCAATTTCAAGCCATTGATTTTGAGACCTTGGAGACCATTTCGCTTAAGCATGAAATCAAACAAGAGCTACGACAATTTATGGATCAACTCTACGAAGAGTACGTTGGGATTCACCTAAAATCAAAGAAATTTATTGATTCCCTAGCAGACTGGGGACAATTACTAAAAGAGGAAAACAAATGAAAAAAATCGCAGTAGATGCAATGGGGGGCGATTATGCACCTCAGGCCATCGTTGAGGGGGTCAATCAAGCCCTGGCTGACTTTTCAGATATTGAGGTTCAACTCTATGGAGATGAAGCTAAAATCAAGCAATATCTGACAGCGACAGAGCGCGTCAGCATTATCCATACGGATGAAAAGATTGATTCAGACGATGAACCTACGAGAGCTATTCGGAAGAAGAAAAATGCCAGTATGGTATTGGCAGCCAAGGCTGTCAAAGAGGGTGAAGCAGACGCTGTCCTCTCGGCTGGGAATACAGGTGCTTTGTTGGCGGCTGGATTCTTCATCGTGGGTCGTATCAAGAATATCGACCGTCCTGGGCTTATGTCGACCTTGCCGACTGTAGATGGGAAGGGTTTTGACATGCTGGACCTCGGTGCCAATGCAGAGAATACAGCCCAGCACCTCCATCAATACGCTGTCCTCGGTTCCTTCTATGCGAAAAATGTCCGCGGTATTGCGCAACCACGTGTTGGCTTGCTCAATAACGGAACAGAGAGTAGTAAGGGCGACCCGCTTCGCAAGGAAACTTATGAATTACTAGTGGCTGATGAAAGTTTGAACTTTATCGGAAACGTGGAAGCGCGTGATTTGATGAATGGCGTTGCGGATGTTGTCGTGGCAGATGGTTTCACGGGAAACGCTGTGCTCAAGTCTATTGAAGGGACAGCTATGGGAATCATGGGCTTGCTCAAGACAGCTATTACAGGTGGAGGTCTTCGAGCGGAATTAGGCGCCCTTCTTCTCAAGGACAGCCTCAGAGGTTTGAAAAAACAGCTTAACTATTCAGATGTTGGTGGAGCGGTCTTGTTTGGTGTCAAGGCACCGGTTGTCAAGACTCATGGCTCCAGCGATGCCAAGGCTGTTTATAGTACAATCCGCCAGATTCGTACCATGCTAGAAACAGGCGTAGTTGCCCAGACTGCGCATGAATTTTCAGGAGAATAAAATAGATGACAGAAAAAGAAATTTTTGACCGTATTGTGACTATTATCCAAGAGCGACAGGGAGAGGACTTTGTCGTAACAGAATCCTTGAGTCTGAAAGACGATTTGGATGCTGATTCAGTTGACTTGATGGAGTTTATCTTGACACTGGAAGATGAATTTAATATCGAAATCAGCGATGAGGAAATTGATCAACTCCAAAGTGTAGGCGATGTGGTAGAAGTCGTCAAAAGTAAAGAATAGAAAGAAGCAACATGCAAGTCGTGTTGCTTTTTATTGTCAGGAAAAATAAAAAATTTAGAACTTTTAGTGGGAATTACGAATAGATAGATAAGAAAGAGGGGGAATGTTTATGTATGTGACTGATTTTTATACGTGGTTCATTAAATTATTTTTCAAATAAAATTTAATTAATTGTACATTTTCGAATTACTTTTCGAATAAATAAGTGAGAGGAAAGGAGCCTAGTTCATGTTTATATCAATGTTCTACCCATGGTTCACTGAGTTATTTTTTAAATAAATTTAATTTAGTTGTTCATTTTCGAAATTTTTTTCGAATAGATAAGTAAGAGGAAACAGAAAGGAGTTTGCTTCATGTATCTACCAATTTTCTATCCATGGTTTACTAAATTATTTTTCAAATAAAATTTAATTTAGTTGTACATTTTCGAATTCTTTTTCGAATAAATAAGTAATAAGAAAAGGAAGGAGATTAGAAGTGATTATTTCAGCTATTTATCCAATCTGGCTATTTAAGTGGCTTAGAGGATAAACATTAAACATATAAGAATATATACAAATTGAGGAGAAAAAAGATGACAAATTTTGACAAAATGGAACAGAACTTTGTAGCTCTTACAGAAGAAGAGTTGATGGATGTAGATGGTGGAATTGCACCAATTATTATTGGTGGTGTAGTTATTAGTTGGAAATTAATTGGAGGTGTAGCTGCGCTTGCTACAGCTTCAGCAGGTGCAGGCATAGCTGCAGGATATTATGCTAATCGACCATAATTTTGGATTTATATATGAGATTTGTTAAATTAATGCTGAAGATTTGGCCTGAGCTTATGGTATTACTTAGTTCAATATCTTATACAATTATCAGGTTGGTAGCTGATGTGAATAAGCTACCCTTACCTACATGGTTTGATGATTTTAATATACCAACAATTTCATTGTTTTTAATGGTATTCATTTTATTATATAGAAGTAAAGGAGAAAAGAATGGATAAATTTCAAGTAGTTGATGAGAAAGATTTGCAAGTAATTGAAGGAGGAATTGCACCTATTTCGATTATATTTGGCCTAAGTGCTATTGCATTTGGCGCATTTGGGGCTGGTTACACATTTGGTTCAGATTTGGCTCGTCGTGGGCGTTAGATAATGAATAATCGCAACCTTAATCTCAATACATTGTTACCTAAACTAGCCACGATATTTCCTTTGTTGGGAATAACTCTTAATGTCGCTCTTCATGTGATTCGTACAGGTTCGTTAGTATCCTTTAATTGGCAATGGACTTTGGTTGGTTTGCTTTTCTCAGCATATTTTGGTATTTTTCGCAAAGATTTGTCAAAAAATAATCAAAACTATAAATGAAGAACATGAATCAAAAGGATTTTGTGTATATGAATGGTAGCGTTTTTCCGCCATTCTTGTCAGGTAATTAGGAGTTTCTTATGAAAACATTTTTATTAGGTTTTGCTGAGGGTTATTTTATCGTATCGCTCATAATCTACATCGCAACGTATTTGATTTTGAAAAATCCGATCAATACCCTATTTTATCCAGAAATTTACCCTGTTTTATTTGGGCTCTTTTATCTAGGATATAAGGTCAATAAAAAGCAAGTAGGGTGAGCAGTTAAGAATGACTTATTAGTCTGCGCTGAAAATGGTTAGGGTAGAATCTAAGAATGCATCACATTGGAGTTTAATATGAAATTCGTTAAATCAGTATTGAAAGTTTTGCTTGAAATCATGATATTACTTAGTTCAATGTCTTATATCATCATCAGATTAGTAGCTGACATAAATAAAGTTTCTTTACCTACTTGGTTTGATAATCTTAATATACCCACGATTGCATTATTTATGATGATCTTCATTCTTTTATACAGAAGTAAAGAAAAAAAGAATAGATAGATTAGAAGCAGTAGACGCTCTATAGGGAATAGGTGTCTTATAGTAACGAATCAAAAAAGGAGTAACTATGAATCGTAATTTAGAACGATGTTATCTATTCTGACTAGGAATAGATCATACCAAAGGTGGCTTAGAAATAACGGGGACATTGGAAATTGAAGTAACTTTAAATAGGATGTCGTAAATGTTGCTATCAATGATTTATTTGTCCCAAGCTTGCCTAGGGTGACAGTAAAACATCAATTTCCTTTCATACCATATTTTTAGTAGGTAGGACGCTTGTTCTGCCTATTTTTTGCCAAAAGTGCAGTTGGAAGGGAGATAGGCACATTTGGGGAGGAAGTCCAGTTTTTGTTTGGGAATTGGGGTAAGATAGTTGTCATCAGATGAGTTTATACTCTTCGAAAATCAAATTCAAACCACGTCAACGTCGCCTTGCCATGTAGATCTTACTGACTTCGTCAGTTCTATCTACAACCTCAAAGCCGTGCTTTGAGCAACCTGTGGCTAGTTTCCTAGTTTGATCTTTGATTTTCATTAAGTATTAGGAAAAAGGAGATGAATATGAAATTTGGGAAACGTCACTATCGTCCGCAAGTGGATCAGATGGACTGCGGTGTAGCTTCATTAGCTATGGTCTTTGGCTACTATGGTAGTTACTATTCTTTAGCTCACTTGCGCGAATTGGCTAAGACGACCATGGATGGGACGACGGCTTTGGGCTTGGTCAAGGTGGCAGAGGAGATTGGTTTTGAGACGCGAGCGATTAAGGCGGATATGACGCTCTTTGACTTGCCAGATTTGACCTTTCCTTTTGTTACTCATGTACTTAAGGAAGGGAAATTGCTCCACTACTATGTGGTGACTGGGCAGGATAAGGATAGCATTCATATTGCCGATCCAGATCCTGGAGTGAAATTGACCAAACTGCCACGTGAGCGTTTTGCGGAAGAATGGACAGGAGTGACTCTTTTTATGGCACCTAGTCCAGACTACAAGCCTCATAAGGATCAAAAGAATGGTCTGCTCTCTTTTATCCCTATATTAGTAAAGCAGCGTGGCTTGATTGCTAATATCGTTTTGGCAACACTCTTGGTCACCTTGATTAACATTGTGGGTTCTTATTATCTGCAGTCTATCATTGATACCTATGTGCCAGATCAGATGCGTTCGACGCTGGGGATTATTTCTATTGGTTTGGTCATCGTCTATATTCTCCAGCAGATCTTGTCTTATGCTCAGGAGTATCTCTTGCTTGTTTTAGGGCAACGCTTGTCGATTGATGTGATTTTATCTTACATCAAGCATGTGTTTCACCTGCCTATGTCTTTCTTTGCGACACGTCGTACAGGGGAAATTGTGTCTCGTTTTACGGATGCTAACAGTATCATTGACGCGCTGGCTTCGACAATTCTTTCGATTTTCCTAGATGTGTCAACGGTTGTCATTATTTCTCTTGTTTTATTTTCACAAAATACCAATCTCTTTTTCATGACTTTATTAGCACTTCCTATCTACACAGTGATTATCTTTGCTTTTATGAAGCCGTTTGAAAAGATGAATCGGGATACCATGGAAGCCAATGCGGTTCTGTCTTCTTCTATCATCGAGGACATTAATGGTATTGAGACAATCAAGTCTTTGACTAGTGAAAGTCAGCGTTACCAAAAGATTGACAAGGAATTTGTGGATTATCTGAAGAAATCCTTTACCTATAGTCGGGCAGAGAGTCAGCAAAAGGCTCTGAAAAAGGTTGCCCATCTCTTGCTCAATGTCGGTATTCTCTGGATGGGGGCTGTTCTGGTCATGGATGGCAAGATGAGTTTGGGGCAGTTGATTACCTATAATACTTTGCTTGTTTACTTTACCAATCCTTTGGAAAATATCATCAATCTGCAAACCAAGCTTCAGACAGCGCAGGTTGCTAATAACCGTCTTAACGAGGTCTATTTGGTAGCTTCGGAGTTTGAGGAGAAGAAAACGGTTGAGGATTTGAGCTTGATGAAGGGAGAGATGTCCTTCAAGAATGTTCACTACAAGTATGGCTATGGTCGAGATGTCTTGTCAGAGATCAATTTGACCATTCCCCAAGGTTCTAAGGTAGCTTTTGTGGGGATTTCAGGGTCAGGTAAGACGACCTTGGCCAAGATGATGGTTAATTTTTACGACCCAAGTCAGGGAGAGATTAGTCTGGGTGGTGTCAATCTTAATCAGATTGATAAAAAGGCCTTGCGCCAGTACATTAACTATCTGCCTCAACAGCCCTATGTCTTTAACGGAACGATTTTGGACAATCTTCTTTTGGGAGCCAAGGAGGGGACGACTCAGGAGGATATCTTACGGGCGGTGGAGTTGGCAGAGATTCGGGAGGATATTGAGCGCATGCCCCTGAATTACCAGACAGAATTGACTTCAGATGGCGCAGGGATTTCAGGTGGCCAACGTCAGAGAATCGCTCTGGCGCGTGCTCTCTTGACAGATGCGCCTGTCTTGATTTTGGATGAGGCGACCAGCAGTTTGGATATTTTGACAGAGAAGCGAATTGTCGATAATCTGATGTCTTTAGATAAAACCTTGATTTTCATTGCTCACCGTTTGACCATTGCTGAGCGTACAGAGAAGGTTGTTGTCTTGGATCAGGGCAAGATTATTGAAGAAGGAAAGCATGCTGATTTGCTTGCACAGGGTGGATTTTATGCCCATTTGGTGAATAGCTAGAAAGAGGAGAGGATGAAACCAGAATTTTTAGAAAGTGCGGAGTTTTATAATCGTCGTTATCATAATTTTTCCAGTCGGGTGATTGTGCCCATGTCCCTTCTGCTCGTGTTTTTGCTTGGCTTTGCAACTTTGGCAGAGAAGGAGATGAGTTTGTCAACTCGGGCTACTGTTGAGCCTAGTCGTATCATTGCAAATATCCAGTCAACTAGCAACAATCGCATTCTTGTCAATCATTTGGAAGAAAATAAGTTGGTTAAGAAGGGGGAGCTTCTGGTTCAATATCAGGAAGGGGCAGAAGGTGTTCAAGCGGAGTCTTATGCCAGTCAGTTGGACATGCTCAAGGATCAAAAAAAGCAATTGGAGTATTTGCAAAAAAGTCTGCAAGAAGGGGAGAACCACTTTCCAGAGGAGGATAAGTTTGGCTACCAAGCCACCTTTCGCGACTACATCAGCCAAGCAGGCAGTCTTAGGGCTAGTACATCGCAACAAAATGAGACCATCGCGTCCCAGAATGCAGCAGCTAGTCAAACCCAAGCTGAAATCGGCAACCTCATCAGTCAAACAGAGGCTAAAATTCGCGATTACCAGACAGCTAAGTCAGCTATTGAAACAGGTGCTTCCTTGACCAGTCAGAATCTAGCCTATTCTCTCTACCAGTTCTACAAGTCTCAGGGTGAGGAAAATTCCCAAGCTAAGACTCAGGCTGTTGCGCAGGTTGAAGCGCAACTTTCTCAGTTAGAATCCAGTCTTGCTACTTACCGTGTTCAGTATGCAGGTTCAGGTACCCAGCAAGCCTATGCGTCTGGTTTAGGCAGTCAATTGGAATCCCTCAAATCACAACATTTGGCAAAGGTTGGTCAGGAATTGACTCTTCTAGAACAAAAAATCTTGGAGGCAGAGTCAGGCAAGAAGGTACAGGGAAATCTTTTAGACAAGGGGAAAATTACGGCTAGTGAGGATGGGGTGCTTCACCTTAATCCTGAGACTAGTGATTCTAGCATGGTAGCAGAAGGTGCCCTACTAGCCCAACTCTATCCGTCCTTGGAAAAAGAAGGGAAAGCCAAACTTACAGCTTATCTAAGTTCCAAAGATGTTGCTAGAGTCAAGATTGGGGCCTCTGTTCGCTATACGACTACTCATGATGCCAAGAATCAACTTTTCCTAGATTCTACTATTACAAGTATTGATGCGACAGCTACTAAGACTGAAAAAGGGAATTTCTTTAAAATCGAGGCGGAGACTAATCTAACTTCTGAGCAGGCAGGAAAACTTCGGTACGGGATGGAAGGTCGTCTGCAAATGATTACAGGTAAGAAAAGTTATCTGCGCTATTATTTGGATCAGTTTTTGAACAAAGAGTAATGTTCGTGTTTTTAGAGTTAAATGATTTTAAAACTGTGAGAAAGATTCTTCTTGCAGTTTTTTCTTTACGTTTTGTGAGATGACTATTCTATTTATTCGGTTAAATTCTTGTATTTTTAGGTTTTTTGTGGTAGAATGTGCTCAAGTAAAACGAAAGGCGAACTTTAAAATGTCAAAACAACTGATCTATTCGGGAAAAGCTAAAGATATCTATACAACTGAGGATGAAAATCTTATTATTTCAACTTACAAGGATCAGGCAACTGCTTTCAACGGCGTCAAGAAGGAGCAGATTGCGGGTAAGGGAGTCTTGAATAATCAGATTTCATCTTTTATTTTTGAGAAATTAAATGCGGCTGGTGTGGCGACTCACTTTGTGGAGAAACTTTCAGACACGGAACAACTCAATAAAAAAGTTGAGATTATTCCTTTGGAAGTCGTGCTTCGCAACTACACGGCTGGTTCTTTTTCAAAACGTTTTGGCGTAGATGAAGGTATCGTCTTGGATACTCCGATTGTCGAATTTTACTACAAAAATGATGATTTGGATGATCCATTTATCAATGACGAACATGTGAAATTCCTACAGATTGCGGATGATCAGCAGATTGCCTACTTGAAGGAAGAGACGCGTCGTATCAATGAACTCTTGAAAGTCTGGTTTGCTGAGATTGGCCTTAAATTGATTGATTTTAAGCTAGAGTTCGGTTTTGACAAGGATGGCAAGATTATCTTGGCAGACGAATTTTCACCAGATAACTGCCGTTTGTGGGATGCGGATGGCAACCACATGGACAAGGATGTTTTCCGTCGTGGCTTAGGTGAATTGACGGATGTTTACGAGATTGTTTGGGAGAAGTTGCAAGAACTAAAATAACAACCTAGAGGTCGTTTGGGAATATTGCAAGAGCTGAAATAAAGGAATAAAAATCGATGGATAAACGTATTTTTGTAGAGAAAAAGGTTGATTTTCAGGTCAAGTCAGAGAGTTTGGTGAGAGAGCTCCAGCATAGCTTGGGATTATCAACTTTGAAAAGCATTCGCATTGTGCAAGTTTATGATGTCTTTGACTTGTCTGAGGACTTGTTTGCACCTGCAGAGAAACACATCTTCTCTGAGCAAGTGACCGATACTGTTTTAGATGAAGCTGCGGTTAAGGTTGATCTTGATAATTATGCTTTCTTTGCTATCGAAAGTTTGCCTGGTCAATTTGACCAACGTGCGGTATCTTCACAAGAAGCTTTGCTGTTGCTTGGTAGTTCAAATGATGTAACAGTGAACACAGCGCAACTTTACTTGGTTAACAAAGATATTGATGCGAATGAGTTGGAAGCAGTCAAAAACTACCTGCTTAATCCAGTTGATTCTCGTTTCAAGGATATCATGACAGGGATCGCCAAGCAGGAATTTTCAGAGTCAGACAAGATCATTCCAAAATTGACTTTCTTTGAAAGTTATAGGGCAGAAGACTTTGCCCGCTACAAGGCTGAGCAAGGGATGGCTATGGAAGTGGATGATTTGCTCTTTATCCAAGATTATTTCAAGTCAATCGGGCGCGTGCCGACGGAAACAGAACTCAAGGTTTTGGACACTTACTGGTCTGACCACTGCCGTCACACGACTTTTGAGACAGAATTGAAACACATTGATTTCTCAGCTTCTAAATTCCAAAAGCAATTGCAGTCAACCTATGACAAGTATATTGCCATGCGTGATGAGTTGGGACGTACGGAAAAACCGCAAACCTTGATGGATATGGCGACTATTTTCGGTCGTTATGAGCGTGCTAATGGACGTTTGGATGATATGGAAGTGTCAGATGAAATCAATGCTTGCTCAGTAGAAATCGAAGTGGACGTTAATGGTGTGAAAGAACCATGGCTCCTCATGTTTAAAAACGAAACCCACAATCACCCAACTGAGATTGAGCCATTTGGTGGAGCGGCTACTTGTATCGGTGGTGCTATTCGTGACCCATTGTCAGGTCGCTCATATGTTTACCAAGCTATGCGGATCTCAGGTGCTGGTGATATTACAGCACCGATTTCGGAAACGCGTGCTGGGAAATTGCCACAACAGGTTATTTCTAAAACAGCGGCTCATGGTTATTCTTCATATGGGAACCAGATTGGTCTGGCGACGACTTATGTTCGTGAGTACTTCCACCCAGGTTTCGTTGCTAAACGTATGGAGCTAGGTGCTGTTGTTGGTGCGGCTCCCAAGGGCAATGTAGTCCGTGAAAAACCGGAAGCGGGAGATGTGATTATCCTCCTCGGTGGTAAGACTGGACGTGACGGTGTCGGTGGTGCGACAGGTTCTTCTAAGGTTCAAACGGTTGAATCTGTGGAGACTGCTGGTGCTGAGGTTCAAAAAGGGAATGCCATCGAAGAACGTAAGATTCAACGTCTGTTTCGTAACGGTGATGTGACCCGTCTTATCAAAAAATCAAATGACTTTGGTGCTGGTGGTGTCTGTGTGGCTATCGGTGAATTGGCAGACGGTCTTGAAATTGACCTCAACAAAGTACCTCTTAAATACCAAGGATTGAATGGTACCGAAATTGCCATCTCTGAATCACAAGAACGGATGGCGGTTGTGGTTCGTCCTGAGGATGTAGATTCCTTCGTTGTTGAATGCAACAAAGAGAATATTGACGCTGTTGTGGTTGCGACAGTGACTGAAAAACCAAATCTTGTCATGCACTGGAATGGTGAGACAATTGTGGACTTGGAACGTCGTTTCCTTGACACCAATGGTGTGCGTGTAGTCGTCGATGCTAAGGTTGTGGACAAGGATGTCAAGCTTCCAGAAGAACGTCAAACATCTGCTAACACACTTGAAGTTGATACCCTTGCGGTTCTATCTGATTTGAATCATGCGAGTCAAAAAGGATTACAGACTATCTTTGACTGCTCTGTTGGACGCTCAACGGTTAATCACCCACTTGGTGGTCGTTACCAACTCACACCAACTGAGGCCTCTGTGCAGAAATTACCAGTTCAACACGGTGTGACTCATACTGCGTCAGTCATGGCTCAAGGATTCAACCCATATGTAGCTGAATGGTCTCCATACCACGGTGCTGCTTATGCGGTTATTGAAGCAACTGCTCGTTTGGTTGCTGCTGGTGCCAACTGGTCTAAGGCTCGCTTCTCTTACCAAGAGTATTTCGAGCGCATGGACAAACAAGCTGAGCGTTTTGGTCAGCCAGTAGCAGCTCTCCTAGGCTCTATCGAGGCACAAATTCAGCTTGGTTTGCCATCTATCGGTGGTAAGGACTCTATGTCTGGTACCTTTGAAGAATTGACAGTACCACCAACCTTGGTTGCCTTTGGAGTGACGACGGCAGATAGCCGTAAGGCGCTTTCTCCAGAGTTCAAGGTTGCTGGTGAAAACATCTATTACATCCCAGGTCAAGCCCTCTCGGCAGAGATTGATTTTGATTTGATTAAGTCTAACTTTGCTCAATTTGAAGCAATCCAAGCTGGCCACAAAGTAACATCTGCATCAGCTGTCAAATACGGTGGTGTCGTTGAAAGCTTGGCTCTTGCTACCTTTGGGAACCATATCGGTGCAGAGGTGACCTTGTCTGAACTTGAAAGTTCTTTAACAGCTCAATTAGGCGGATTTGTCTTTACATCGCCTCAAGAAATTGTTGGAGTAGAGAAAATCGGTCAAACTAGCATAGACTTTACACTGACTGTCAACGGTGTGAAGCTAGATGGACACAAACTTGACAGTGCCTTCCAAGGAAAACTGGAAGAAGTTTACCCAACAGAATTTGCCCAAGCCAAAGAACTGGCTGAAGTACCAGTTGTTGCATCAGATGTTGTGATTAAAGCCAAAGAAAAGGTTGAAAAACCGGTAGTTTATATCCCAGTCTTCCCGGGCACCAACTCGGAATATGACTCAGCCAAGGCCTTTGAAAAAGAAGGTGCAGAGGTCAACTTAGTGCCGTTTGTGACCTTGAATGAAGAAGCCATTGTCAAGTCAGTTGAAACTATGGTTGACAATATCGACAAGGCCAATATTCTCTTCTTTGCAGGTGGATTTTCAGCTGCGGATGAACCAGATGGCTCAGCTAAGTTTATCGTCAATATTTTGCTTAATGAAAAAGTGCGTGTAGTTATTGATAGTTTTATCGCTCGTGGTGGTTTGATTATTGGTATCTGTAATGGATTCCAGGCCTTGGTCAAATCAGGTCTTCTTCCATACGGGAACTTCGAAGATGCCAGCAGTATGAGCCCAACCCTCTTCTACAATGATGCCAACCAACACGTGGCTAAGATGGTGGAAACTCGGATTGCCAATACCAACTCACCATGGCTTGCTGGAGTGGAAGTTGGTGAGATTCATGCCATTCCTGTTTCGCACGGTGAAGGGAAATTTGTCGTGACTGCTGAGGAATTTGCAGAGCTCCGTGACAATGGACAAATTTTCAGCCAATACGTTGACTTTGACGGCAAACCAAGTATGGATTCGAAGTACAATCCGAATGGTTCTGTCCATGCCATCGAAGGAATTACTAGCAAGAACGGCCAAATCATCGGTAAGATGGGACACTCAGAACGTTATGAAGACGGTCTTTTCCAAAACATCCCAGGAAATAAAGACCAGCACCTCTTTGCGTCAGCGGTTAAATATTTCACTGGAAAATAAGAAAAATAAGACTTGCAGATTTTCTAATAGATAGCATCTGTAATATAAAAGTCATGTAGATCTAGCTCTTGATGATCGCAAATGGTTTTTTGCGAGTGAAACGAGCTTCTACCGTATCATTCCGCTCTACTGAAGAAATGATACATAAATAAAAATTAGGTATATAAAATGACATACGAAGTAAAATCTCTTAATGAAGAATGTGGGGTTTTCGGTATCTGGGGGCATCCAGATGCTGCTAAATTAACCTATTTTGGTCTCCATAGTCTTCAGCACCGTGGTCAGGAGGGGGCAGGAATCCTCTCCAATGACCAAGGGAAATTGAAGCGTCATCGTGACATGGGGCTTTTATCAGAAGTCTTCAGAAATCCAGCTAATTTGGATAAATTGACAGGAACTGGTGCGATTGGTCACGTGCGTTATGCGACTGCTGGCGAAGCTTCTGTAGATAACATCCAGCCCTTCCTCTTCCGTTTTCACGATATGCAGTTTGGCTTGGCTCATAATGGGAATCTGACCAATGCAGCCTCTCTCAAGAAAGAATTGGAAGATAGAGGAGCGATTTTCAGTGCGACTTCGGACTCGGAAATCTTGGCTCACCTCATTCGTCGAAGTCATAATCCGAACTTGATGGGCAAAATCAAGGAGGCGCTCAGTCTAGTTAAAGGCGGTTTTGCCTATATCCTGTTGTTTGAGGATAAGTTGATTGCGGCTCTTGACCCAAATGGTTTTCGTCCTCTTTCAATCGGGAAAATGGCCAACGGAGCGGTGGTGGTTTCCTCTGAAACCTGTGCTTTTGAGGTCATTGGTGCTGAATGGATTCGTGATTTGAAGCCAGGTGAGATTGTGATAATTGATGACAAGGGCATCCAGTATGATAGCTATACGGATGATACTCAGCTGGCTATTTGCTCTATGGAGTATATCTACTTTGCTCGCCCTGATTCTAACATTCATGGTGTCAATGTCCATACGGCACGTAAACGTATGGGTGCCCAATTGGCGCGTGAATTCAAGCATGAGGCGGATATCGTGGTCGGTGTGCCAAATTCGTCACTCAGCGCGGCCATGGGTTTTGCAGAAGAGTCCGGGCTACCAAATGAAATGGGCCTCATCAAGAACCAATACACCCAACGTACCTTTATTCAACCGACTCAAGAATTGCGGGAGCAAGGGGTGCGGATGAAACTCTCTGCTGTTTCGGGTGTCGTCAAAGGTAAGCGTGTGGTTATGATTGATGACTCTATTGTACGAGGAACAACTTCTCGTCGTATCGTTCAGCTTTTGAAAGAAGCAGGTGCGACTGAAGTTCACGTGGCTATTGGAAGCCCAGCGCTAGCTTATCCATGTTTCTACGGGATTGATATTCAGACCCGTCAGGAGCTGATTGCGGCTAATCATACGGTTGAAGAAACTCGCCAAATCATTGGTGCGGACAGTCTGACTTATCTTTCTGTTGAGGGGTTGATTGATTCGATTGGTATCGAAACAGATGCACCAAATGGTGGTCTCTGTGTTGCTTACTTTGACGGTGACTACCCAACTCCTCTCTACGACTATGAAGAAGACTATCGTCGAAGTTTGGAAGAAAAGACTAGTTTTTACAAGTAGCCGACTGAAGATTCTTCATAAAAGAAAAGGAATAAACAAATGACAAATAAAAATGCTTACGCTCCACGTCTCACTACTGACTAAAAGCTAAAGCATTTGTCAGTAGACGCTTTGCCTTATGGGATCAAAGCTAGAGACCTGACTAGTATTTTTAGATAAAATAATTGTTTATCTAAAAATACGTCGCAGTCTTTCCCAAAAAAAGAAAAGGAAAAATAAAATGGCAAATAACAATGCGTACGCTCAATCTGGTGTGGATGTTGAAGCGGGTTATGAAGTTGTTGAACGGATCAAAAAGCATGTGGCTCGTACGGAGCGTGCAGGTGTCATGGGAGCTCTTGGTGGTTTTGGTGGTATGTTTGACCTTTCAAAAACAGGTGTCAAAGAACCTATCTTGATTTCAGGGACTGACGGTGTCGGGACCAAGCTCATGCTGGCAATTAAGTACGACAAGCACGATACCATTGGTCAAGACTGTGTGGCCATGTGTGTCAACGACATCATTGCTGCAGGTGCGGAGCCTCTCTATTTCCTGGACTATGTGGCGACAGGGAAGAATGAACCAGCTAAACTAGAACAAGTAGTCGCTGGTGTTGCAGAAGGCTGTGTGCAGGCTGGTGCTGCCCTCATTGGTGGGGAAACGGCTGAAATGCCTGGCATGTACGGCGAAGATGACTATGACTTGGCTGGTTTTGCGGTCGGTGTGGCTGAAAAATCTCAAATCATAGACGGTTCAAAAGTAGCTGAAGGTAATGTGATTCTTGGACTTGCTTCAAGTGGTATTCACTCAAATGGTTACTCACTCGTTCGTCGTGTCTTTGCGGACTATACAGGTGAGGAAGTCTTACCAGAATTGGAGGGCAAGAAACTCAAAGAAGTTCTTCTTGAGCCGACTCGTATATATGTCAAGGCTGTTTTGCCACTCATCAAGGAAGAGTTGGTCAACGGCATTGCCCACATCACTGGTGGTGGCTTTATCGAAAATGTCCCTCGTATGTTTGCAGCTGACTTGGCAGCTGAGATTGAGGAAGACAAGGTTCCAGTTTTACCGATTTTCAAAGCTCTTGAGAAATACGGTGAAATCAAACATAAAGAAATGTTTGAAATCTTCAATATGGGTGTGGGACTCATGCTAGCAGTTAGCCCTGAAAATGTAAGTCGTGTCAAGGAATTGTTGGATGAACCAGTCTATGAAATTGGTCGCATCGTCAAGAAAGAAAATGAAAGTGTTATCATCAAATGCAAAAAATAGCGGTTTTTGCCTCTGGTAATGGCTCAAATTTTCAGGTGATTGCCGAAGAATTTCCAGTGGAGTTTGTCTTTTCAGACCATCGTGATGCCTATGCGCTCGAACGTGCAGACAAGCTCGGCGTTCTGTCCTATGTTTTTGAACTCAAGGAGTTTGAGAGCAAGGCAGACTATGAAGCAGCCCTTGTTGAGATATTAGAAGAGCACCAGATTGACTTGGTTTGTCTAGCAGGATACATGAAAATCGTTGGGCCCACCTTGCTGGCAGCTTATGAAGGTCGAATTATCAACATTCATCCTGCCTACCTGCCCGAATTTCCAGGAGCTCATGGGATTGAGGACGCTTGGAATGCTGGTGTTGCTGAGAGCGGCGTGACCGTTCACTGGGTGGACTCCGGTGTGGATACAGGCAAGGTCATCAAACAAGTCCGTGTGTCACGGCTGGCTGATGATACCATAGAAAGCTTTGAAGCTCGCATTCATGAGGCAGAGTACAAGTTGTATCCGGAGGTTCTGGATGGATTAGGAGTGGAGAGGAAATCTGTAGATGAAATTTGATTTCGGAAGTGTAGGGAGTGTAAAAATGGAACTAGGGGCTGTCGTAGCTTGGATTTCTTTGATGATCTCTTTAATAAGTACTGGAATTACCATATATAATTATAATTTTCCACCCAAACCTAGATTTGAAATTATTATCAAATCAAGTAAATCAAGTAATGAAGAACATGCAAGGTATCAAATCTTTATTAGGAATAGGTCTAATGGAGATGGGGTATTGAAATTTATTGGTCTCAGTATAGGGAAGCCTCAAGAAAAGAATACTGAATATTTTACTATAGATGATTCACCATATAGTGATAAATATTATATATTTAAGGGTAACTCTATTTCACAGGAAGTGATAGAATTTAGTGATGATTTTATTCAAAGAATATTGAATTTAAAGAATTCCAGTCAAAAATTTGTCTACGCAGTCTTTAAAAATGAAAAAGATGATATAGTTTTTGAAAAAATAGAATTATACTCAACTAATTAAATCAAGGAGAAAAATGACAATGAAACGAGCACTTATTTCTGTCTCAGACAAAGCGGGCATTGTTGAATTTGCCCAAGAACTTAAAAAACTTGGTTGGGATATCATCTCGACAGGTGGTACCAAGATTGTCCTTGATAATGCTGGGGTGGATACCATTGCAATTGATGATGTGACTGGTTTTCCAGAGATGATGGACGGTCGTGTCAAGACCCTTCACCCGAATATCCACGGTGGGCTCTTAGCTCGTCGTGACTTGGATAGCCACCTTGAGGCTGCTAAGGATAATCAGATTGAGCTTATCCATCTTGTAGTGGTCAATCTCTATCCATTCAAGGAAACCATTCTCAAACCAGATGTAACATACGCTGATGCGGTGGAGAATATCGATATTGGTGGTCCATCTATGCTTCGTTCTGCAGCTAAAAATCATGCCAGTGTAACGGTTGTGGTAGATCCTGCTGACTACGCTGTGGTTTTGGGCGAATTGTCAGCAAACGGTGAAACCTCTTACGAAACTCGCCAACGTTTGGCAGCAAAAGTATTCCGCCACACAGCAGCCTATGATGCTTTAATCGCAGAATACTTCACAGCTCAAGTAGGGGAAAGTAAACCTGAGAAACTCACTTTGACTTATGACCTTAAGCAACCAATGCGTTACGGTGAAAACCCTCAACAAGACGCAGACTTCTATCAAAAAGGTTTGCCAACAGCTTACTCAATTGCCTCAGCTAAACAACTTAACGGCAAAGAATTGTCCTTCAACAATATCCGTGACGCTGATGCCGCCATCCGTATCATCCGTGACTTCAAAGACCGTCCAACCGTTGTGGCTCTCAAACACATGAACCCATGTGGTATTGGTCAAGCTGACGATATCGAAACAGCTTGGGACTACGCTTATGAATCTGACCCGGTATCTATCTTTGGGGGTATCGTAGTCCTCAACCGTGAAGTAGATGCTGCGACGGCTACGAAAATGCACGGTGTTTTCCTTGAAATCATCATTGCACCAAGCTATACCGCTGAAGCGCTTGAAATCTTGACAACTAAGAAGAAAAACTTGCGCATCCTAGCCTTGCCATTTGATGCTCAAGACGCTAGCGAAGCAGAAGCAGAATACACTGGTGTTGTTGGTGGTCTCCTCGTTCAAAACCAAGATGTGGTCAAAGAAAGTCCAGCTGACTGGCAAGTGGTGACCAAACGTCAACCGACTGAGACAGAAGCGACAGCCCTTGAGTTTGCTTGGAAGGCTATTAAGTACGTCAAATCAAATGGTATCATCGTGACCAACGACCACATGACACTTGGTGTTGGTCCAGGTCAAACCAACCGTGTGGCTTCAGTTCGTATCGCTATTGACCAAGCTAAAGACCGTCTTGATGGTGCTGTTCTTGCTTCTGATGCCTTCTTCCCATTTGCGGATAACGTGGAAGAAATCGCCAAAGCAGGTATTAAGGCCATCATCCAACCGGGTGGATCAGTCCGTGACCAAGAATCCATCGAGGCTGCTGATAAATACGGCTTGACTATGGTCTTCACAGGAGTGAGACATTTTAGACATTAAAAAGATTTGTAATTGCCCAAGAAATTGGGTGTTTTTGTTGTATAATAATATTGAGTTAAGAAATTGGGTTTGATACAATATAAAATAAAGAGGAGAAAAATATGAATTTCATAGGGGATTTAGATCTTCTTTTAGAACAAGAAAAAGAAAAAGTTAGAAAGCGATTTGGTGACAATAGTGTCAATAAAAACTTCGGTTTGGACAGGTCTTTGGAGGTGAGTTATGGCACTAAAAAATATAAGTTCTTAATCAGAAAAAATGAAAAAACTAGATTCTATATAAATGAGAATAATGTCAGAGTTTATTTAAGTGATTATGATATTTTAGAATTGTTGATTGATAATTTTTCAGAGAATGGAAACGAAATAATTAATGAAATTATTGATTTTTTAAAGAGTAAAGTAGAAGACTCAACTATTGGAGAAAGGTATGGTATAAAAATATTTGATGAATCTTCTATGTCTATGAAAGAATATTTTATGACTGGAATGAAATTAAAGGATGAAGATGTTGACTTACACAACAAGTTTGACCTTCAAAATCTTAAGTTGAATTCTCTCATAGTATTAATCAATTTAATACTTTCTAAGGACATACTTTCAAAAGAGTTGACAGAGAATGTCCCAAGTTATTTAAAAAAAACAGCATATAAATACATAATAATATTAAAACTAGTGGTTTTTAAAGATACAAAAGTAGAAGAAGCTCTATTTAGTAGAGGGCTTTCTAATCCCAAGACCAAGGAGTTAAAATGGAAAAGTATTTTGAACTATAAAAATGAAGTAGGAAAGAAATTTTTTAATAATATTGAAGAGATAGAAAAAATGCAAATTTTATGATACAATAAAGCAGAGCCCTAGAAAAATAACATATCTTGTTATTTCCTTTGGTAGTTCCAAAGGTTGAGTATTTTAAAAATAGTAAAATTTGTTACTCGACTTTGTCGAGAATAGATAGTTCAATTACGAAACGTCGCACCTAGAACCTCTAGACTCACGGCGAACTCGCCGTAAGTCGTCGAGAACCTACGTTCTCCATTTCGTAACAAGTAAAGCTTCTACAAATTTTAGTAGGGCTCTTTTTATGTGGAGTGTTTATGGAAAAGTATTGTTTCAATCTGGAATATAGTGGAGACTTTTATAAATTAATTTTTTTATGTGGGTCTAAGTATGTTGGTTCTAATGTAAGTGATAAAAGAAATGTTTTGAGGAAACACTTATTGGGGAAAAATCCATTATATAGACCTATAATTTTAGAAGATAATTTTATATTCTCGAAGAAAACAACCTTTCTTGCATATGGCGACATATATATGAAGAACTTATATGATGTAGAATTTTTAGTCTCTCTTTTATCAGACACTATTCTTATATTTCATGAAAGTATCTCAACAGGTGCAGAAGCGGGTTTATTTTTAGGGGAGTATTCTAACAAACATAAAACCTGCTTAATAATCCCCAATAAAGAAGCTGTTGAAGAAGATAAACTTGGCGCTTTTTTGAGACTTTCTTTCTTTAAAGGAGAAAACTCTGTCAAACAAATTATCTATTACCCAAGCATACAGAATAATATTACCTCTGTTAATCTTCGGAATCTCCATACAAGTTTTGTGAATAATTCAGTAGGCGAAGTATTAAGTAAAAAAATATTGGACTTTATTGGGAATAAAAAAAAATCGTTGAGTGGACAGGGATTTTCACTTTATTGTTCAAAAGATAAAAGACAGTTAACTGCAAAAATTACTTCGGAGAAAATCTTGCTTTGTGTAGCAGCAATGATGTCAAAAGATTTTTTGGCTGAAAAATTATTTAATGAAAAGTTAACAATGCAAGAAGCAATAAACATTATAAAAGAAGAAATGAAAAAACTAATAATATGGACTTACGAAGAACGTAAATATTTTAAGTTTGAAACCAATCCTGAGGTTTGTTTTAAAGATAAATTTGTAACAATCGAGAAGGTGATAGGGATGTCACTTTATTTGTTTAGTGCAGCAGAGTTTATTGAGATAAAAAAAGACGATAATTATGAAAAAAATAGCAAAGTCGTTATAAAAAGAAAAAAAGATAACGGGAAATACTACTTTGCTATATATTCTGAATTACTTAAGCAAATTAAGGAAGACAAGAGTTTGGAACGAATAAAGAATGAGACCAAATAAAGAGTTTAAAGTGTTTAAATTAACAAAAAACAAAAAAGTTAGGAAAATAGTTGCATATACTACTGATAGCAATCTTAGACGTGAGCATGTATTAATTAATAACTATTTAAGAGAAAGAGTTAGATATTCTAAATTCACAAAAGGTTACAGAAAAGGTATTTCTATTTTTGATAATGTCAAGGCTCATATGTATAATGATATTTTTATTCAATTTGATATTCAACGATTTTTCCCTTCTATTAACCATCGTAAGCTGACGAAGCTTTTATACCAAGAAGTAAAATACAACAATTACAATCTAAGTAAGAGTCAGTCTTATGAAATCGTAAAAAAATCTAGTCAAGGGCTGGAGGGGTTGCCCTTAGGATTCGTGACTTCCCCATTACTGTCTAATATTTATTTAAAAAGATTTGACAATATTTTATATGGTCATTTAAAGAAAGAAGAATTAGATAATGTAATTTATACTCGATATGCAGATGACATTACGATTTCTTTTCGAGGTATTCCAGACAAACTTGATTATTCAGATATAAAAAGTAGAATAGAGAAAATAATATTTGATTTGTTAAAAGAATATGGTCTTAAACTTAATAATAAAAAAACTAGATTGACAAATTTATTGGAATCGGGTAATGTAAAAGTAACAGGTGTATACATAGTAAATAAACAGAATAGTGTTCGACGTTTAACGGTTGGAAGACGCTTTAAGAAAAAATTGTTATGGGATGCTATTCAAAGTTTAGATAATATTGAAAGTGATGATTTTTTAATTAAACAAATTAAAGGGAAATACTCATTCGTACTATCGATAGAAAAAGAAGGTATCGAAAATATGTTAAGCCCATGCATGAGAAGAATACTTAAGGGAAAAAATATATCTAGTATTGATGAATTATTCTCGATTTTATAGTTACAATTTGCCATATTGAAAATATTTTACTCTCGGCTCCGTCCGTGACCAAGAGTCCATCGAAGCGGCTGATAAATACGGCTTGACTATGGTCTTCACAGGAGTAAGACATTTTAGACATTAAGAAAATGAAAGGGAAGAAAACAGTTTCTTTCCTTTTTTTGCTTTAAAAGCGAAACGAAACAAGATTAAAACGAACGTTTATGGTATAATATTAGTAAAAAATTCGCAAAAGAGGTTGAAAGATGAAGCTGTTAGTTGTCGGCTCGGGTGGTCGTGAACATGCCATTGCTAAGAAGTTGCTTGAGTCAAAAGACGTTGAAAAAGTCTTTGTAGCTCCTGGGAATGATGGGATGACTCTGGATGGTCTGGAATTGGTAAATATCTCTATTTCCGAACATTCTAAATTGATTGAGTTTGCAAAAGCCAACGATATAGCTTGGTCCTTTATCGGGCCAGATGATGCCCTTGCGGTAGGTATCGTGGATGATTTTAATAAAGCTGGTCTCAAGGCTTTTGGTCCGACTAAAGCTGCGGCTGAGCTTGAGTGGTCCAAGGATTTTGCTAAGGAAATCATGGTCAAATATGACGTTCCGACAGCAGCCTATGGCACATTTTCAGATTTCGAGGAAGCCAAGGCCTACATCGAGGAGAAAGGTGCTCCAATCGTCGTCAAGGCAGACGGTTTGGCCCTTGGGAAAGGTGTCGTCGTTGCGGAGACAGTCGAGCAAGCAGTAGAAGCCGCTCACGAGATGCTTTTGGACAATAAATTCGGTGACTCAGGTGCGCGTGTGGTTATTGAGGAATTCCTTGAAGGAGAGGAATTTTCTCTCTTTGCCTTTGTCAATGGGGACAAATTCTACATCATGCCAATGGCTCAGGATCACAAACGTGCCTACGATGGCGATAAGGGACCTAACACGGGGGGGATGGGTGCCTATGCGCCAGTTCCTCACTTGTCAGAGAGCGTGGTTGCCACAGCGGTTGACACCATTGTCAAGCCAGTTCTTGAAGGCATGATTCAGGAAGGTCGCCCTTATCTGGGTGTTCTTTATGCAGGTCTTATCTTGACAGTTGATGGTCCCAAAGTCATCGAGTTCAACTCTCGTTTTGGAGATCCTGAAACGCAAATCATCTTACCTCGTTTGACATCTGACTTTGCAGAAAACATCACTGACATTTTGGATGGCAAAAAGCCAGCCATCACTTGGACGGACAAGGGTGTGACACTAGGTGTGGTTGTAGCCTCAAATGGCTATCCACTCGCTTATGAGAAGGGTGTCAAGCTTCCAGCTAAGACAGAAGGTGACATCATCACTTACTATGCCGGTGCAAAATTCGCTGAAAATAGCCAAGACCTCCTCTCAAACGGCGGACGTGTCTACATGCTCGTCACAACAGCAGACACCGTCAAAGACGGCCAAAACATCATCTACAACCAACTCGACAAACAAAACACAGAAGGCCTCTTCTATAGAAATGATATCGGTAGCAAGGCCATAAAAGATTAACAGATACTAACTTTGTCATGGCGAGCGAAAGCGAGCCAAACTAAGATAATGGTTGCCGTGGTGAAAAGACCAGAACAGCATCTGTTCTGGTCGGGGGAAACTTTGAGACCTTAGGCTCAAAGTTTAGGAATGAAACCGAAGGTTTGCTTCCGTCCCCACCACCTAAGACCATTATCAAAAAAGAAAAGGATATTAACTATGAAACCAGTAATTTCCATTATCATGGGCTCAAAATCCGACTGGGAAACCATGCAAAAAGCTGCTGAAGTCCTAGACCGCTTCGGTGTAGTCTACGAAAAGAGAGTTGTCTCTGCACACCGCACACCTGATTTCATGTTCAAACATGCCGAAGAAGCACGGAGTCGCGGTATCAAGGTCATTATTGCAGGTGCGGGTGGCGCTGCTCACTTGCCAGGTATGGTAGCTGCCAAAACAACTCTTCCTGTCATTGGTGTACCAGTCAAATCACGTGCTCTTAGTGGCGTGGACTCACTCTACTCTATCGTTCAGATGCCGGGCGGTGTGCCTGTTGCGACCATGGCTATTGGTGAAGCAGGTGCGACCAATGCTGCCCTCTTTGCCCTCCGTCTCTTGTCAGTAGAGGATCAGGCTATCGCGACAGCTTTGGCAGATTTCGCAGAAGAACAAGGAAAAATCGCAGAGGAGTCTACAAATGAGCTCATCTAAAACAATCGGAATTATCGGTGGTGGTCAGCTTGGTCAGATGATGGCCATTTCTGCTATCTACATGGGCCACAAGGTTATCGCGCTGGATCCTGCAGTGGATTGTCCGGCCTCTCGCGTGGCGGAGATTATCGTGGCTCCTTATAATGATGTGGACGCTCTTCGCCAGTTGGCGGAGCGTTGCGATGTCCTCACTTATGAGTTTGAAAATGTGGATGCCGACGGTTTGGATGCTGTTATCAAGGATGGGCAACTCCCTCAAGGAACGGACTTGCTCCGCATTTCTCAAAATCGAATCTTTGAGAAGGACTTTCTTTCCAACAAGGCACAAGTCACTGTGGCTCCTTACAAGATCGTGACATCAAGCCAAGATTTGGCAGGTATCGACTTGTCGAAAAACTATGTCCTCAAGACGGCGACCGGTGGCTATGATGGGCATGGACAAAAGGTTATTCGTTCAGAAACAGACTTGGAAGAAGCCTATGCACTAGCTGATTCAGCGGACTGTGTTTTGGAAGAATTCGTCAACTTTGACCTTGAAATTTCTGTCATCGTGTCAGGAAATGGCAAGGATGTGACAGTCTTCCCAGTTCAGGAAAATATCCATCGTAACAACATTCTTTCAAAAACTATTGTACCTGCTCGCATTTCTGAAAGTCTAGCAGACAAAGCCAAGACCATGGCAGTGCGAATCGCTGAACAATTGACCCTTTCTGGAACTCTTTGCGTGGAAATGTTTGCGACTGCTGATGACATCATTGTCAATGAAATTGCACCACGTCCACACAACTCAGGCCACTACTCGATTGAAGCCTGCGACTTTTCTCAGTTTGACACTCATATCTTGGGCGTTCTCGGAGCACCATTACCAGAGATCAAACTACATGCACCAGCAGTCATGCTCAATGTTCTCGGCCAGCATGTCGAGGCTGCTGAAAAATATGTGACAGAAAATCCAAGCGCCCACCTCCACTTATATGGTAAAATAGAAGCGAAGCACAACCGCAAGATGGGACACGTGACTTTGTTTAGTGATGAACCGGATGAGGTAGAGGAATTTGGGAAAGGGATTGATTTTTAAGTGAAAATAGCGATTCTAGGACTCGGAGTGATCGGGACCACTTATGCCTACGCCTTTCAAAAAGCAGGCCATCAAGTGGAACACGTACTGAGAGATAGTAAGAAAAACAATGCACCGAAGGAGTTGTCAGTTGATCTGCTAGATGGTCGCTATCATTCCAAAGGTGAGAATAAGCATGATATCTATGAGGTTCATGTGGCGGAAGCTCATTCGGAATATGATTTTATTTTTCTCAGTGTGCGTCATGGACTTGTCAAAGAAGCTGTGGAAACCTTGCGAAAAAACAATATCAAAGGCACCCTTGTTTTCTTTTGTAATTTCTGGGATAATCGAAAAGAGGTCCAAGAGTGGGCAGGGGATTACGACTATATTTTGGCCTTTCCGACAGCGGGTGGTCATATGCAGGAGAACCATTTGGATGGTGTCTTGTTCGACCATTTAATGCTAGAAGGTGAGCAAAAAGCACACATTTCTAACTATGCTGATCTGACGGCTTTACTAGTTTCTGCAGATTTGAAGTGGGAAGTGCCTCATGATATGGTCGAGTGGATTTGGATTCACATGGCGATTAATGCAGGTGTCACTTCGACAGCTGCTCGCTCAGGAAATTTGGAAAATCCAGAAGAACTGGCTTTGAACTTGATGAATAGTTCATCGGAATTATCATTGGCCATCAAGGCCATTCGAGAAGCTTTGAAAGTCGTAGAAGCGCGTGGCGTGAATTTGAAGCTTTACAAAGCAGAACTATTGCCATACAAAATTCCCGCTTGGATAGCCGGCAGGGCCATGAAAGTCATGTTTGCGAAAAATGAGCTGACTCGAAAAATTATGACTTTGCACAATGATAAACAGGACATCTTTTATTGTTGTCAAAGTGTTTATCAGACCGGTCAGGTGTTAGGTGTGAAGATGCCTATTCTGGAAGCAAATATGAAGGGCATTTCGATTTAGGAGTTTTTTATGATACAACTCATCGTCAACGCATTTGTTGAAAAAGAGAAGACTGGAGCAGTCGTCGAAGTCTTGTATGCTAGTAGTGATCGCGAAAAGGTGAAAGCTAAGTATGAAGAGTTGCTTGCTCAATATCCTGAAAACTATTTAGCCATCTATGATGTCCCACTGGATACGGATTTGAATACACTCAATCACTATCCATCTGTATGGATTGGGAAAGAAGAATTTGAATAAAACGACTGTTGGTTGCTAGCTGATGTGAAACATCAAAAGAAAGGAAAAATTAACAACATGATTGAACGTTACTCTCGCCCTGAGATGGCGAACATTTGGACTGAAGAAAATAAATACCGTGCGTGGCTTGAGGTGGAAATCTTGGCTGACGAGGCATGGGCTGAGTTGGGGGAAATCCCTAAGGAAGATGTGGCTTTGATTCGCGAGAAGGCGGACTTTGACATCGACCGTATTTTGGAGATTGAGCAGGAGACGCGTCACGATGTGGTGGCTTTCACGCGTGCGGTTTCTGAGACTCTTGGTGAGGAGCGTAAGTGGGTCCACTATGGTTTGACTTCTACTGACGTAGTGGATACTGCCTACGGCTACCTCTACAAGCAGGCCAACGACATCATCCGTCGTGACCTTGAAAACTTCACCAACATCATCGCTGATAAGGCTAAGGAGCACAAGTTCACCATCATGATGGGGCGTACCCACGGGGTGCACGCTGAACCTACAACCTTTGGTCTTAAATTGGCGACTTGGTACAGCGAAATGAAGCGTAATATCGAGCGTTTCGAGCATGCGGCTGCTGGTGTGGAAGCTGGTAAAATTTCTGGTGCGGTTGGGAACTTTGCCAACATCCCACCATTCGTAGAGCAATACGTCTGTGACAAACTGGGTATCCGTTCTCAAGAAATCTCTACACAGGTGCTTCCTCGTGACCTTCACGCTGAGTACTTTGCAGTTCTTGCTAGCATTGCGACTTCAATCGAGCGTATGGCGACTGAGATTCGTGGCCTGCAAAAGTCTGAACAGCGCGAAGTGGAAGAGTTCTTTGCCAAAGGTCAAAAAGGATCTTCAGCAATGCCTCACAAACGCAACCCAATCGGTTCTGAAAACATGACAGGTTTGGCACGTGTTATCCGTGGTCACATGATTACGGCTTATGAAAACGTAGCTCTCTGGCACGAACGTGATATCTCTCACTCATCAGCTGAGCGTATCATCACACCAGATACGACTATTCTGATCGACTATATGCTCAACCGTTTTGGAAATATTGTTAAGAACTTGACTGTCTTCCCAGAAAACATGATCCGCAACATGAACTCGACTTTTGGTCTTATCTTCAGCCAACGTGCCATGTTGACCTTGATTGAAAAAGGCATGACTCGTGAGCAAGCCTATGACCTGGTGCAACCAAAAACAGCTTACTCTTGGGACAATCAAGTAGACTTTAAACCACTTCTTGAGGCAGATCCAGAGGTGACATCACGCCTGACTCAAGAGGAAATCGATGAGATCTTCAACCCTCTTTATTACACCAAACGAGTGGATGATATCTTTGAACGTCTTGGACTTGGTGATTAATTAAAAAATAAACAGCGAGGTTCACAATCTCGCTGTTTATTGTTTTATCGAAAAGACTTAGTCTTCTTTTCTTTTAGTGAGTCCATAGGCTGCTAGTGTAGCCATGAGTCCTGCGACTACTAGTCCTGCAGAATCGTGACTTCCTGTTTCAGGAAGTTTTTTCTCTGTTGCCACAGGAGCTGGACCTTGAGGAAGAGCTTTGTTTTCCTCAGCAGGAGCAGTTGCTGGAGCCGATTCGCCTGGAATCTCTAGTACTGATTTTTCTTCTGCCGCAGGAGTTGGCACACTCGGGATTTCTTGTGCTGGTTTTTCTTCTTTGACAGCTGCTTGTCCGTTTTCATCGCCTACATGTGTTACCAGAGTTCCGACTTCGACTACTTGTGTAACAGCTTCCTGCGCTACGACACTGGTAACCAATGTTCTCACTTCAGTTCCGTCTGCAGCCGTAGTTACAGAATAGAAATGACTTATACGACCGTTTACACCGTCTGTTACGACACGGGATTGTCCTTTAGGCAATTGATCAGTTTCACGAGTGATGGTGGTGAATGGAATTTCTTCTTCTTGGATATCCAGTCTAGGTTTTGTTTCTGCAACTGGAGCAAGATCATGTTCATCACCTACATGTGTTACAAGGGTTCCGACTTCAACAATTTGAGTAACTGCTTCTTTGGTTACCTGGCTATCAAGAACGGTTTCTGTTGATTTCCCATTTTCTGTAAGAACAGATACGTAAGAAGTACGTTCACCTAGAACTCCAGCTTTAATAACTTTTTCTTGTCCAGCTGGGAGATTTGGATTGTCTTTCTTGATAACTTCAAACGGGATTTCTTCTGTCTTCACAAGAAGTTCAGGTTTGGTTTCAACGGTAGCAGCCAGTTCATTTTCATCTAGGCTTCCTAAGTGAGTAGCAGCCGGTTTAAGACCTTTAAGGGCAGTCTTTAGTTTATCTACTAGTGCGTCTAGTTCAGCTTGTTTGCTGCGGTTGAGGTTAAGGTTGAGTCCATCTTTTGCTGCCTTGAGGGCTGCTAGGCTTTCTGCGCTGTATCCGTCTAAGTTTGTAGGAATTTTAGCTAATAATTCGCGGAGAGCATTATAATTAGCTCGGAAGTAGTCTTTGTTGTGGTCTGCAAAGGCAGTCATGAGTTTAAAGATTTCTTCTTCCTTGTATTCAGCGCTTGGTTTGTCTGCCCAGATAGCAAGCATACTTCCGACTGTTGGAAGGTCTACTTCAGGATATTTGGTAGAAGCAAGTTGATTGAATGGAACTTTTCCAGAATTTTCAATTGCTTTTGAAAGAGGATAAGCTTCGTCTGGTTTGTGATTGCCTAAAACATAGTACCAATCCCCATTTGTATTCAAGAACTTATAGCCCTTGCTTGCGAGGTATTGAGGTGATGCAAGATTGTAGCCCCACCAGCCTTTAGACCAGTAAGAAATCAAGACATCTTTGTCAAACTGAACATCGTCCTTGTCTTCATAGTAGAAGCCATCGTTGAAGGCCATTGGTTGTAGCCCTCTTTCCTTGGCCATAGCAGCTAGGCTGTTAGAATAATCTGCGAACTTGTTATAGAGTCCATACCATTTGAGGTAGTACCAACCTTGGGCGTTGGTCGCATCATTGGCATATTCATCAGTACCATAGTTGAAAATCTTTGATTTATCAGCAAAGTAATCCATGTATTTACCGATAAGGGCTTTGGTAAAGTTAAGGGCTTCTTGATTTTCAAGGTCCATGGTTGTTTTTGAAACTTTATCAAAGTTGGCTTGAGGATTCTTGATACCAAGTTTTTCCATGGCAACCAGCATGGCATCCATATGTCCAGGACTATTGATAGCTGGAATCAGACCAATACCTTTTTCCTTAGCGTATTGAACAAGTTCTGTCACTTCTGCCTGTGTCAACGCAGTACCGTTTGGATCGTCGTAGTAAGCTTTCGTTCCTTCGATAATAGCTTTTTTAACGTCATCACTAGCATAGGTTTTTCCGTTGGCAGTAATGGTCATATCATCGAGTAGGAAACGAAGACCATCATTTCCTAGAAGGAGATGGGCATCAGAGTAGCCGAGTTCGCTAGCCTTATCTACGATGCGTTTGAGTTGGTCTAGAGAGAAGTATTTGCGACCTGCATCGATGGAAATGACTTTATTCTTATTAAGTTTTTCAAGTTCGCGTTTAGCATCTTCTTCTTTTTGAGCTTCTGGGGTGAAGATTAGCTGACTAATAGCTTCTTGAAGTTTTGCGATCGCTTGATCAATCGTGTCTTGTTGAGCACGGCTGAGGTTGCTATCGAGGGAACGGATTGCTTTTTCAGCTTCTTTGACAGCAGTAACGCTTTCTGTTGTGTAGCGCTTGAGATCTGCTGGAATTTCTTTCAGTGCTTGTTCAGCAGACTGGTAGTCTGCTGCGAAGTATTCAGCGTTGGCATTTGCAAAATGACGCATGAGTTTGAAGAGGCGAGATGGGGAATAACGTGCAGATGGTGTATCAGCCCAAGCAGCTACCATACCACCGATGAATGGAACATCAGCTCCTTCTGTTTTTGGAACAGACGTGATTGGTGTATTTTTAATACCATTGAGCCCCTGATCGAGATTGTACCAACCTTGGCCGTCAGCATTTCGTCCGAGGACGTAGTACCAAGCATCGTTGGTATTAAGGATTTGGTGGCCTTTTTCAGCTAGTAGTTTAGAAGAAGCAACATCGTAGCCACCCCAACCACCAGTCCACATGGAAACGATGATGTCTTTGTCAAAACTACCAAAGCTTGTATCGCTATTGTAGTAGATACCATCGTTAAAGGCCATTGGTTTGAGACCGTGTGATTTTACAATACGAGCAAGGTCATTGGCGTAAGAGATGAATTTCTCATATCCTTTTTCAGGGTAACCTTCATTTGGATAATATTTATCCGCTTGAAGCACGCTCCAACCTTTAGCATTTGTTGCATCATTGGCATATTCATCTAGTCCAATATTGAAGATTTCAGACTTATTAGAGAAGTAGTTAGCGTATTTGTCAATCAGAGTTTTAGTAAAATCGACTGCTTGTTTATTATTTAGGTCAACAGTTCGTTCAGATTTTTTACCAAAATAATCGAAGTTAGGATTTTCAATACCCAGTTCTTTCATGGCATTGAGAATGGCATCCATATGTCCAGGACTATTGACAGTTGGAATCACTCCAATACCTTTGTCTTTGGCATAATTGATCAAATCTGTCATCTGACTTTCAGTGAGATGGTTACCATTTGGATCATTGTAATAAGAGTTTGTTCCATGTTCAATAGCACGTTTGACATCATCACTTGAGTAGGTTTTATCGCCCACTTTCATAGACATATCATCCAACATGAAACGGAGTCCATCGTTACCTACTAAGAGATGGAGGTCTGTATAACCATATTCTTTGGCCTTATCGATAATTTCTTTGAGCTGCTCAGGTGAGAAATATTTACGTCCAGCGTCAATTGAAACAATTTTTCGTTTAGCTAATTTTTCATTTTGAGTTGTAGCGCGTTCCTTTCCTGCCTCTGTTGTTGGTTTATCAGCCTCTGCTTTCGTTTTATCTTTTTTATCATTTTTGTCAACTTCTGACTTATCAGTCTTAACTATGTTAGACTCTTTGGAATCAGCCTCTTCTAGCTCTTCCTTTTTAGGAGTAACTTCCTCTGACTTTTTATCAGAAATTTCTTTTTCAGCAGTAGCAGAAGTTAGCACTTTTTCTTTATCACTAGGAGTAAAGCCTTCTTCCTCTTGTGATTTTTCTTCTGTTTTTGAAAGACTAGCTACCTTATCAGTAGATGGAGTTTCTGCTTCTACAGTTTTTGGGGCTTCTGGTTGAAGCTCGGTTTTAGGTGTTTCCTCTGTCCGATTTTCGGATGCTTGAGGGGAATCGGAAACCGTATGGATGGTCGGTTGGTTTTCTGTAGTAGGAGTAACTCCATCGGCTGCAACAGCTTGTGCTTGGAAAGCAAATCCTATTAGAACAGAAGCTGCTCCTACCGCGTATTTACGAATGGAAAAACGCTGTTGTTTTTCATGTTTCATTGCAAAACCTCCTGATTGCATTTTAATATTGATAACGTTTACACAATTCAACAATTTTATTTTATTTGTTATGTTAACAGGAGTCAAGTAGGATTACTTTAAAACTATAATAAGTATAAAAACTAATAAAAATTAAGCATACAATTCTATTTATTAACATATCTATAGGTAGTGTAATTCGATCTTATTTCTATAAAATATTCTACAAAATATAGAAGGCTATACAAAAAGTAAGCGTTTTCTTTTTATTGTGGTATAATATGTATAGAAAAAAGCCCAAGCAAGGCTCAGGCTTTCTTCTTAGTGATCACGGTCACATGAAATGAATTTGATTTTGTAATAATCCGCTCGTTTATAAGTTTCGCTGTATGCGAGAACTTGGCCAGTAGATTCTAGCTTAGTAGTCTTGGTTTGTAAAACGGTTGGGAATTGCTCATCGACTCCGAGGACCGAAGCCGCATGTTCTGGAGTTGGAAATGCTATTTCATTGATTTCTTCAAAATGTTCATCATTCATGTGAATGTGGTAATCTGATTTGAAACGGTTATAGATAGAACTATAATATTCAAGATTTGGATAATTTGCGTTGATGTATTGTTCTGGGATATATGATGTGTGGTAGATGTATGCGACACCATTTGTTTCGCGGACACGTTCAATCTTGTAGTAGAACTGATCACCACGTAATCCAAGTTTTTCCAAGTAGTTTAGTTTATTTCCGCGTTCAATAGAAAGGACGGTCACCTTATCATCTTTAGTTTCAAAAACTTCTACATCTGAAAACTCTACGAGTTTATGTTTGCGTGCGCGTGAAACGAATGTACCCTTTCCTTGTTGGCGGACAATATAACCATCTTTGGCAAGGTCGTTTAAGGCACGGACAACTGTGATAGAACTAACATCATACATTGCAATCAATTCAGCTTCAGTGTAAAATTTATCTCCACTTGCAAATTGACCAGAGATGATTTTGTTCTTTAATTCATCTTTTATATATTGATATTTTGGAATTGCCATAATTTCACCTCGATTTTCCTTCTCCGTTAAAGATTTTACCATAAAAACGGAAAGAATAGTAGTCTTTTGAATAAAAAAATTAGAATAATAGGCTATAAGGTTAAATTACATATAAAAAAGGAGATTTTATACATTTTTATACATGCCAACTACTTGAAGCTCTATGTCTGTAAAATCTATATCTTTATAAGTTTTTTGTGTAAAAGTTGGTAAAAAATGAAAAAAATTGTGAAAACCTATTGACAAATGCAGGATATTGAGATATATTTACTATATCAACAAATGAAAGCGTGAACTTTAATTGTCAGAAGGTAATAACATGACACGATTTGAGATTAGGGACGATTTCTATTTAGATGGGAAACCGTTCAAGATTTTGTCCGGCGCCATTCATTATTTTAGGATTCCGCCAGAAGATTGGTATCATTCTCTCTATAACTTGAAGGCTCTTGGTTTTAATACGGTAGAGACTTACGTTGCTTGGAATCTACACGAACCCAGTGAGGGTGAGTTTAACTTTGAAGGAGCTCTGGATTTGGAGAAATTTCTCCAAACAGCACAAGATTTAGGCCTCTATGCTATTGTACGTCCGTCACCATTTATCTGTGCGGAGTGGGAATTTGGTGGTTTACCGGCTTGGCTCTTAACCAAAGATATGAGGATTCGTTCATCAGACCCAGTCTATATTGAAGCTGTAGCTCACTACTATGATCAGCTTTTGGCACGGTTGGTTCCACATTTATTGGACAATGGTGGGAATATTCTCATGATGCAGGTTGAAAATGAGTATGGTTCTTATGGAGAAGATAAGGCTTACCTGAGAGAGATTCGACAGTTGATGGAAGAGCGTGGCGTAACCTGTCCACTCTTTACATCAGATGGTCCATGGAGAGCAACTCTGAAAGCTGGAACCCTAATCGAAGATGATCTCTTTGTAACAGGGAACTTTGGTTCTAAGGCACCTTACAACTTTTCACAGATGCAGGAATTCTTTGATGAGCATGGCAAGAAATGGCCACTTATGTGTATGGAGTTCTGGGATGGCTGGTTCAATCGTTGGAAAGAACCGATTATCACACGGGATCCGAAAGAATTAGCAGAAGCTGTTCGTGAGGTATTGGAGCAAGGCTCTATCAATCTTTACATGTTCCACGGTGGTACAAACTTTGGCTTCATGAATGGTTGCTCGGCTCGAGGGACTTTGGACTTGCCACAGGTTACATCATATGATTACGATGCCCTTCTGGATGAAGAAGGAAATCCAACTGCTAAATATCTAGCAGTCAAGAAGATGATGGCAACACATTTCCCAGAGTATCCGCAGTTAGAACCATTATACAAAGAGAGTATGGAGTTGGATGCTATTCCACTAGTTGAAAAAGTTTCCTTGTTTGAAACCTTGGATAGCTTGTCAAGTCCAGTAGAAAGCCTCTATCCTAAAAAGATGGAGGAGTTGGGACAAAGCTATGGCTATCTACTCTATCGAACAGAAACAAGTTGGGATGCAGAAGAAGAAAGACTTCGTATCATTGATGGTCGAGATAGAGCTCAGCTTTATGTCGATGGTCAGTGGGTTGAAACCCAATATCAGACAGAGATTGGGGAAGATATTTTTTATCAAGGTGAAAAGAAAGCGCTGTCTAGATTGGATATCTTGGTAGAAAATATGGGGCGTGTCAACTATGGACATAAGTTCTTAGCAGATACGCAACGCAAGGGAATTCGGACAGGGGTTTGTAAGGATTTGCACTTCTTACTAAACTGGAAACACTATCCACTTCCACTAGATAATCCTGAGAAAATTGATTTTTCAAAAGGATGGACAGAAGGACAACCAGCCTTTTACGCTTATGATTTTACAGTCGAAGAGCCAAAAGATACTTACCTAGACTTGTCTGAGTTTGGTAAGGGAGTTGCCTTTGTCAATGGGCAGAATCTAGGACGTTTTTGGAACGTCGGCCCTACCCTCTCGCTTTATATCCCTCATAGTTATCTTAAGGAAGGTGCCAACCGCATCATTATCTTTGAGACAGAGGGTGAATATAAAGAAGAGATTCATTTAACTCGTAAACCTACACTAAAACATATAAAGGGGGAAAATTTATGACAATTGTAGGATGCCGTATCGATGGACGTTTAATCCACGGACAAGTAGCCAATCTTTGGGCTGGGAAACTAAATGTTTCACGTATTATGGTTGTAGACGACGAAGTTGTCAACAACGATGTTGAAAAGAGTGGTTTGAAACTTGCGACACCACCAGGTGTGAAATTGAGTATTTTGCCAATTGAAAAAGCGGCAGCCAATATTCTTGCTGGTAAATATGATAGCCAACGTCTCTTTATCGTGGCTCGTAAACCAGACCGCTTCCTTGGTTTGGTAGAAGCAGGTGTACCACTTGAAACCCTTAATGTTGGGAATATGTCTCAAACACCAGAAACTCGTTCTATCACACGTTCTATCAACGTAGTAGACAAGGATGTGGAAGATTTCCACAAACTAGCAGAAAAAGGTGTTAAATTAACTGCTCAAATGGTTCCAAATGATCCAGTTTCAGACTTTTTGAGCTTATTAAAATAGGAAAAAATTTTTAGGAGGTCATTGTTATGATACAATGGTGGCAAATTTTACTTCTCACTTTGTACTCAGCTTATCAAATCTGTGATGAGTTGACGATCGTTTCATCTGCAGGTTCCCCTGTATTTGCTGGTTTCATTACTGGTTTAATTATGGGAGATGTGACTACTGGTCTGCTTATCGGTGGTAACTTGCAACTGTTCGTTCTTGGGGTTGGTACCTTCGGTGGTGCTTCTCGTATCGACGCAACTTCTGGTGCGGTTCTTGCGACAGCCTTCTCTGTTTCACAAGGAATTGATACAGCACTTGCAATTACTACAATCGCTGTGCCAGTAGCAGCTCTCTTGACTTACTTCGACGTTCTTGGACGTATGACTACTACCTTCTTTGCTCACCGTGTGGATGCTGCAATCGAACGCTTTGACTACAAAGGAATCGAACGTAACTACCTACTTGGTGCGATTCCATGGGCTTTATCTCGTGCCCTTCCAGTCTTCTTCGCGCTTGCCTTTGGTGGTGCCTTTGTACAATCAGTGGTAGACTTAGTTGAAGCATATAAATGGGTTGCAGATGGTTTGACACTCGCAGGACGTATGCTTCCAGGTCTTGGATTTGCAATCTTGCTTCGTTACCTTCCAGTTAAACGTAACCTTCACTACCTTGCTATGGGATTCGGTTTGACAGCTATGTTGACTGTTCTTTACTCATATGTAACAGGTCTTGGTGGCGCTGTTGCTGGTATCGTAGGTACTCTACCGAAAGATGTTGCTGAAAAAATTGGTTTCGTGAACAACTTCAAAGGATTGTCTATGATTGGTATCTCTATCGTAGGTATCTTCCTAGCAGTGCTTCACTTCAAAAATAGCCAAAAAGTAGCTGTAGCAGCACCTTCTACACCATCAGAAAGTGGGGAAATCGAAGATGACGAATTCTAATTACAAACTTACAAAAGAAGATTTTAATCAAATCAACAAACGTAGCTTGTTTACTTTCCAATTGGGTTGGAACTACGAACGTATGCAAGCTTCTGGTTACCTTTACATGATCTTGCCTCAATTGCGTAAAATGTATGGGGATGGCACTCCTGAATTGAAAGAAATGATGAAAGTTCACACTCAATTCTTCAATACTTCACCATTCTTCCACACTATTATCGCTGGTTTTGACCTTGCCATGGAAGAAAAAGATGGTGTAGGTTCAAAAGATGCCGTTAACGGTATCAAGACAGGTTTGATGGGACCATTCGCTCCTCTTGGAGATACAATCTTTGGTTCACTTGTACCTGCTATCATGGGATCTATCGCAGCAACTATGGCTATCGCTGGCCAACCATGGGGAATCTTCCTTTGGATCGCAGTTGCAGTAGCGTATGACATCTTCCGTTGGAAACAGTTGGAATTTGCTTACAAAGAAGGGGTTAACCTTATCAACAACATGCAAAGTACCTTGACAGCTTTGATTGACGCTGCATCTGTACTTGGTGTCTTCATGATGGGTGCTCTTGTAGCAACAATGATCAACTTTGAAATTTCTTACAAATGGGCAATCGGTGAGAAGATGATTGACTTCCAAGACATCTTGAACTCAATCTTCCCACGCTTGCTTCCAGCAATCTTTACTGCCTTTATCTTCT
Organism: Streptococcus sp. 714; assembly: GCF_013277115.1. Lineage (GTDB taxonomy): Bacteria > Bacillota > Bacilli > Lactobacillales > Streptococcaceae > Streptococcus. Next base: position 80,075 of record NZ_VMMH01000009.1, on the reverse strand, counting down.
GGTTGCTTGGTAAGAAAGGTATGAACTCTACTAAAGCTATCGGTATTATTATCGTACTTGCTTTGGCTCTTTCTGCCTTTGGTAAATTTGTACTTGGAATGGGTGCATAATTTATGACGAAATCATTAATTTTGGTGAGTCATGGTCGCTTCTGTGAGGAACTTAAAGGTAGCACTGAAATGATCATGGGTCCACAAGACAATATTCATGCAGTGGCTCTTCTTCCAGAAGATGGCCCAGAAGAATTTACTGCAAAATTTGAAGCTACTATTGAAGGATTGGATGATTTTCTAGTCTTTGCGGATCTTCTCGGTGGAACACCATGTAACGTGGTAAGCCGTTTGATTATGGAAGGTCGTGACATCGAACTTTACGCAGGGATGAATCTTCCAATGGTGATTGAATTTATCAATGCTAGCCTTACAGGTGCAGATGCGGACTATAAGAGCCGTGCTGCAGAAAGCATTGTGAAAGTTAATGACCTGTTAGCGGGCTTCGATGATGACGAAGATGAATAAGATGTGACAACGTGAAAATCACAGGGAAAATAGGCGATAGGAGGATGGAGCGATGCTCCGACGATAATCGATCTTTTTCCCAAAGATTTTAGTTGGAACTCGATTCAATAAGATGTGACAACGTGAAAATCGTTAGAGCATTTTATATAGAATATACATGGGAATGGGGCTTACTCCCATTCCCATCTTTAATAGAAAAAGAGGAACTCAATGTTACATTATACAAAAGAAGACTTGATCGAATTGGGTGCAGAAATCACTACACGTGAAATCTACCAACAACCAGATGTATGGAAAGAAGCTTTTGAATCTTATCAAGCAAAACGTGAAGAAATTTCAGATTTCCTAAAAGGGATTGCTGATAAACATGACTATATCAAGGTTATCTTGACAGGTGCTGGGACTTCTGCTTATGTGGGAGATACCTTGGTACCTTACTTTAAGGAAGTCTATGACGAACGCAAATGGAATTTCAATGCTATTGCGACAACAGATATCGTTGCCAATCCAGAAACTTATTTGAAAAAAGATGTGGCGACTGTCCTTGTATCTTTTGCTCGTAGTGGGAATTCGCCTGAAAGTGTGGCAACTGTTGATTTGGCCAAAGCCTTGGTGGATGAGCTTTATCAAGTGACGATTACTTGTGCAGCGGACGGGAAATTGGCTCTTCAAGCCCACGGCGATGACCGTAATCTCTTGCTCTTGCAACCAGCTGCTTCTAATGATGCTGGCTTTGCCATGACTTCTAGCTTTACGTCTATGATGTTAACAGCTCTCTTGGTCTTTGATCCTGCAGAATTTGCTGTGAAATCTGAACGTTTTGAAGTTGTATCTAGTCTTGCACGTAAAGTTCTAGACAAGGTAGAAGATGTCAAAGAGCTTGTTGATTTAGACTTTAACCGTGTCATCTACCTGGGCGCTGGTCCTTTCTTTGGGCTTGCTCATGAAGCTCAGCTCAAGATTTTGGAATTAACAGCTGGTCAAGTGGCGACCATGTATGAAAGCCCAGTCGGCTTCCGTCACGGTCCAAAATCATTGATCAACGAAGATACCGTTGTTTTGGTCTTTGGTACAACAACAGACTACACTCGCAAGTACGACTTGGACTTGGTTCGTGAAGTTGCTGGTGACCAGATTGCTCGTCGTGTCGTGCTTTTGAGTGATCAAGCCTTTGGTCTTGAAAATGTCAAAGAAGTGGCCCTTGGTTGTGGTGGTGTCTTGAATGATATTTACCGCGTCTTCCCTTACATCGTTTATGCCCAACTCTTTGCCCTATTGACTTCACTCAAGGTAGAAAATAAACCAGATACACCGTCTCCTACAGGTACAGTAAACCGTGTGGTACAAGGTGTTATCATCCACGAATATCAAAAGTAAGACAGTGTTTATGAATTCTTGACAAGAGAATTTGTAAACTATCAGATAAACCATAGATTGTCAGTAGGCTTTCTATGGTTTGTTTGCTTGAGAGAAATAGTAAAAGGAGAACAGAATGAAAGCATACACAGAGCGTGTATTTGGAAATGTTGAGGGACAAGATGTCTTGGCCTATCAATTTGAAACTGACGGCGGCTACCAGCTTGAAGTTATGACCTATGGTGCGACCATCTTGCGCTATGTAACGCCTGACAAGGCTGGAAATTTTGCCAATGTTATCTTGGGTTTTGATGATTTTGCTAGCTATGTAGGCAATAGTCCTAAGCATGGAGCTAGCGTAGGTCCTGTAGCAGGACGTATTGCAGGTGCGACCTTTGAGCTTAATGGCAAGACCTATGACCTTGAAGTCAACAATGCTAGCAACTGTAACCACAGTGGTTCAACAGGTTGGGATTCTACATTGTTTGAACTAGTTGAAGTGAGCGGCCATGGTCTGACCCTCTACACAGAGCGTACAGATGGAACAGGAGGATTTCCTGGGAACCTCAAGATCTGGATCAGTTATCACTTGGAAGAAACTGGTGCCTATGAAATTAGCTACAAGGTGACGACCGATCAGGATACGCTGGTCAATCCAACAAACCACAGCTATTTCAACTTATCTGGTGATTTCACGCAGACGATTGACCGTCATGTCTTCCAACTAAATACAGAGGGCATTTACCCAATCGCTCCCGACGGTGTTCCGTCCAAAACTCCAGATGCCAATCGTGACGTAGTAAAACACATCTACAATGGTGCCTTGTTGAAAGACATCTTTGCAGAAGAAGATGAGCAAATTCAACTGGTATCTGGTTTGGATCATCCATTTGCTCTTCCTGCAGGTCATGACAATGCTGGTTTCCTTTATGACCAAAACTCAGGTCGCTTCCTGCTTTTCAAGACAGAGGCTCCTTGCTTTGTGGTCTACACAGCAAACTTTGTGGATGAAAGTGTCATCATAGGAGGCCAGCCAATGTTACAGCACAATGGGATTGCTCTTGAAGCGCAATCTTTACCAGATGCCATTCACAGTGACCTCAAAGACCAAGTCATTCTTAAAGCCGGTCAAACCTTTACAAGTAAGACACGTTATGAGCTTGTTGTGAAGTAAAAAAAAGCTGGTCAAAAAGTCTTTAAAATTAAAATAACGCATATTGTCAGTACAGAAAAGTTTGATAATATGCGTTTTATTATGGAAAGATTTACTTTATCTTATCCTGAAATGGCGTTATAGTAGATTGAAATGAGATGTGAATAAATCAATTAGGAAAGTTAAATTAATTTCTAAAAATGTTTTAACAGCTGTAGTGTACTATTTTTGTTTCAATCCTTCATATTTTTGAGTTGTCTGGCTTGACTTTCTTGATGGAGATTATATAATAGTTGTAACAACAAAAATTACAATAAAGGAGATATCCTATGACCTATGAATACAAGAGCCACATTTATTTAGCAGAGGCAGTTTTAAATGTGAAGGACTTGGCAAGTCAAACAGCCTTTTATCAGCAGATTATTGGTTTAGAAGTTCTATCTCAAACTGAGACAGAGGCTGTTCTGGGCCTTGAAGGAAAAGCCTTGGTACACTTGATTCAAGCACAAGAGGGTGGAGAAGTAAGGGAACATTATGGTCTTTACCATCTGGCTATTCTCTTGCCGACACGAAAGGATTTGGCTGATGTCTTGAAACACCTGACAGAATTACAGATTCCTCTTGTCGGCGGTGCAGACCACGGTTACAGTGAGGCCCTTTACTTGGAAGATTTGGAGGGAAATGGCATCGAGCTCTATCGAGATAAGCCAGTTTCCACATGGGATATTCGAGAAGATGGACGCATTGTTGGGGTGACGGAGGCCCTTGCGGCGCAGGATATCTATGAGTTGGGGGAAAGAGTAGAGCCCTTTATCCTAGCAGATGGTACGAGAATGGGCCATATTCATCTTTCTGTCAAGGATAGTCGAAAGTCCAGCCAGTTTTATCAAAAGGTGTTAGGACTAGAGGATAAATTCAGTGTACCTAGTGCTAGTTGGATTGCAGCTGGGGACTACCATCATCACTTAGCCGTCAACGAATGGGGAGGAAAAGGTTTGGCTTCGCGTAAGCAAGGCTTGCCAGGTTTGGCCTATTATGTCATTGAAGTTGCTAGTAAGGAGGAACTGTTAACGATTGCGCAGCGAGCACAAGCAGTTGATGCGTCAATCAAGTGGCTGACATCTAGCCAGCTGGAAATAACAGCCCCAGACGGAATTGTGACTCGTATTCGCTTAGATAGATAAAACTAGGAATTTCTATCAAGTTATCAGCATGGCTAGTTTACCTTTTGAAAAGTCTGTGGTAACAGAACTGCGTGAGATGGATGGGCGAGAATTTTGACAAAGGAGCTGATTAGAGATATAATGAAGAAAAATCGAGCAAGGAAAAAGAAATGACAAACTCAAAGTATATTACTCGTTTGAAACGTTCAGAGGGTCAGTTGCGTGGAATTCAAAAGATGATTGAAGAAGATCGTGACTGTGCTGATATTGTGACGCAACTGACAGCTGTGAAATCTAGTGTGGAGCGCGTGATTGAGATGATAATTACCGAAAACCTTACTGAATGTATCAATCAACCGCTAGATGATCCTGAAGCTCAAAAGGAACGCCTAGAAAAGGCCATCCGATACTTGATTAAACGGAAATAAAGAGATGAGAGTTGCAAAAATCTCTGCTATTAGAATAGTTTAATATGAATCAAGAGAGACTGGAAAAAGTCTTTAAAATAAAAGAACGCATACTATCAGGTGTTGAAAATCCTTGATAGTATGCGTTTTATTGTGGGGAAATTTACTTCACTTTCTCCTGAAATTGAGTTTTTGCCCAGCTCCTCTTGATTATTCTACTTGACCGGGCCAAGCATTCATACCACCTTCTACATTGATAACGGTGAGGCCTTGGGCGCTGAGAAATTGGCAGGCAGAGGCAGAACGCACTCCACCTTGACAGATGACATGGTATTCATGGTCAGGTTTGAGTTCTTTATAGCCTTGCTCCAAGGTACTTAACGGAAGATTTTTGGCACCTGGTGCATGTCCTGCTTGGAATTCATGTGCTTCACGGACATCGATAAGCTCTAGATTTTCATTTTGATATTTTTCATAAAAGTCAGCCATGCTGATATTAGTTTCCATATTCTACTCCTTCTGGCTTAGCCATTTTGTATAGTGAATAAGCGCCGTCAAGGTTTTGGACGGTAAATCCTGCTTGTTTGAGGATACGCTCTGCGATATAGCTGCGCAAACCACTGTGGCAGCTAACGATGTAGGCTTGGTTCTTGTCCAGTTCGTCCAAGCGTTCCCGTAGTTCGTTTAGGGGGATGTGGATGGTATCGACTTTGAGTCGACCACTCTGAAATTCGCCACTTGTCCGTACATCAAGGAATTTCTTTCCTTTAGCTAGTTCGTCTTCGAGCTGATACCATTGAACATTGTCGCTGAGACCTTCGATAAGGTTCAAGGCTGCGTAGCCCAGCATATTGACGGGATCCTTGGCAGAGCCAAATGGTGGCGCATAGGTGAACTCCAATTCTGGCAAGTCAAAGACGGTGAGATTTCCCTTGATAGCAGTTGCCAGGATATCGATTCGTTTGTCAACGCCTTTCTTCCCGACTCCTTGGGCACCGTAGATTTTTCCAGTGGTTGGGTCAAAGAGGAGCTTCAAGGTCATATCAGTAGCGCCTGGATAATAACCAGCGTGGTCTTTCCCACTGACATGAAGGGCCTTGTAAGGAAGTTGATTCATGCTAAGGATACGCTCGCTGAGACCAGTCGAAGCAGCTGTCATATCAAAGGCACGAACGATTGCAGTGCCGATACTTCCCTTGTTTGTACGTTCTAGTCCTGCGATGACGTCTGCCACTTGGCGTCCCTGACGATTGGCAGGAGAAGCGAGAGAGATGAGAGCATCTTGGCCTGTAATCTCTTGCTTGACGACGATGGCATCCCCAACTGCAAAAATATCTTTTTGACTGGTTTCATAATGTTCATCAACCAGGATCCCACCACGAAGTCCCAGTTCAACCCCCGCAGCTTTTGCCAGTCCGTTTTCAGGTTCAACACCGACAGAAAGAATGGTGAGGTCAGAAGTGATCTTTTGACCGTTTTCGAGAACGATGACTTTTCCTTGGTCTTCAAATCGAGTCGCAGATTGAGAAGTGATAACGCGAACGCCGTTTTTAACCAATTCTGCTTGGACAAAGGCTGCCATTTCTTGATCTAATGATGGCAAGACATGGTGTGCTTTCTCAACAATAGTAACTTGCAATCCACGTTTCGCTAGGTTTTCAGCCATTTCAAGTCCGATAAAGCCTGCACCGATAACGACAGCTTCTTTTGGATGATTGTCCAAGGCTGCCATAATTTCATCGAGATCGGGAACATTGCGGAGCGTGTAGGCATTCTTAGCTTCTGCCAAGCCATCAATGGCAGGAACAAATGGTTTAGCTCCTGGGGAGAGAATCAACTTGTCGTAGCTTTCTGTGAATTCCTGTCCATCGTGTCGCACAATCACAGTGTGTTCTTCTGGCGAAATCTGGATGACCTCGTGAAATGGTCGCACATCTAGATTAAAACGTGCCTTGAGACTTTCAGGAGTTTGGACCAATAAACTATCACGGTTTGCAATTTCTCCTGAAACATAGTAAGGAAGCCCGCAGTTTGCAAAGGAAACAAAGGGACCTTTCTCAAAAATAATGATCTCAGCGTCTTCCATGAGACGTCTGAGACGGGTTGCTGCTGACATACCGCCTGCAACTCCTCCGACAATAATAATTTTCATTGACTTTCTCCTTTATGCTTCTAGATGACTTTTCCTGTCCAAGCGCTCATACCGCCTCGGACATTGATGACATCGTAGCCTTTTTTCTTTAGCTTTTTAGCAGCCATCTTACTACGCACACCAGAATGACAAATGACATAAAGTGTTTCATTTGTCGCTGGTGTGTAGGAACCAATTTCGGTCAGAGGAACATTTTTGGCATTTTTGATATGACCTCTACGAAATTCCATCGGTGTCCGAACATCCAGTAGCTGAATTGGTTCCTTGAGTTTAGCTTCTAACTCGCTGGTAGAAATACTGTCAATTTTTGTAAATAAGTGAAACATAGGCACCTCCAAATATACCCTTATGGGGTATATTAAACCATGAAGTCAAGCTTTTGTCAAGCAAGTTGTTTTGAATTGGTGGCGATTGTATTGTTTTTCTCCTCGGTTCCTTAGCTCCCTCCTTGACATTCGGTCCGCTTTTGATACAATAGTACAAAATTAGAGGAGGTATTCTATGATTCAAAAACACGCTATTCCTATTTTAGAGTTTGATGATAATCCTGAGGCAGTCATTATGCCGAATCATGAAGGCTTGGATTTAAAGTTACCCAAGAAGTGCATCTATGCATTTTTGGAAGAGGAGATTGATCGCTATGCGAGGGAAGTAGGGGCGGATTGTGTCGGCGAATTCGTTTCTGCTACCAAGACCTATCCAGTCTATGTCGTGAACTACAAAGGTGAGGAAATTTGTCTGGCTCAGGCTCCTGTGGGTTCCGCTCCAGCGGCCCAGTTTATGGATTGGTTGATTGGATATGGTGTGGAGCAGATTATTTCAACCGGTACCTGTGGTGTGCTGGCTGATATAGAAGAAAATGCCTTTCTAGTCCCTGTTCGGGCTTTACGAGATGAGGGTGCCAGTTACCACTATATGGCGCCTTCTCGTTATATGGAAGTTCAGCCAGAGGCTATTGCTGCTATTGAGCGAGTGTTGGAAGCCAGAGGGATTCCCTATGAAGAAGTCATGACCTGGACGACAGACGGTTTTTACCGAGAAACGGCTGAAAAGGTGGCTTATCGCAAGGAAGAAGGTTGTGCTGTTGTGGAGATGGAGTGTTCTGCACTGGCGGCAGTGGCTCAACTGCGTGGGGTTCTCTGGGGAGAGTTGTTGTTTACAGCGGACTCTCTAGCAGACTTGGACCAGTATGACAGCCGTGACTGGGGTTCAGAAGCTTTCGAAAAGGCCTTGGAACTCTGTCTTGAGATAGCCTTTCATATCTAACTCCTATCCTTCTTTTTATGGTACAATGGACATATGTTATTCAAATTATTTGTGAAAAAAATTGAGAGGGCCTTTGGCGGACTTTCGCCAGCTCGTCGGATTTTTTTAAGTTTTGCTGGAGTTATTTTTATAGGTTCTCTCCTTTTGAGTTTGCCTTTTGTCCAGGCCAGTGGTTCTCAGTCTACTTATTTTGACCATCTCTTTACGACGGTGTCCATGGTCTGTGTGACCGGCCTATTTACGCAGCCGGTAGCTACCGCCTATAATGTCTGGGGCCAGCTGATTTGTATGCTCTTGATCCAGATTGGTGGTCTGGGGCTCATGACCTTTATCGGGGTCTTTTATATTCAGGGGAAGCAGAAGCTTAGTCTTCGCAGTCGTGAAACCATTCAGGAGAGCTTCGGTTACGGGGAGACTCGGTCGTTGAGGGCTTTTATACGGTCCATCTTTTTGACGACTTTTCTGGTGGAGGGCTTGGGTGCCTTTCTGTTAAGTTTCCGTTTTATTCCTGAGTTCGGCTGGGGACGAGGCATTTTTACCTCTATCTTCTTAGCTATTTCAGCCTTTTGTAATGCTGGCTTTGATAATTTCGGCAGTAGCAGTTTAGTGAATTATCAGACGGACCCCTTGATCAATCTGGTCATTGCTGGTTTGATTATCACAGGTGGTCTGGGATTTATGGTCTGGTTTGACTTGGCAACTCAGTTTGATAAGAAGAAAAAACGCCGTCTGCGTTTCCACACCAAGTTGGTCCTCTTCTTGACTGCAGGGATTTTGCTGTTTGGGACAGTATCCACACTCTTTACAGAGTGGCACAATCCTGGGACCATTGGTAATCTTAGTGTCCCAGAGAAGGTGCTAGTCAGCTTTTTCCAAACTGTCAGCATGAGAACGGCTGGCTTTGCCTCTATTGACTATACTCAAGCTCGGCCTGTGACCTTATTCATCTATATCCTACAGATGTTTCTGGGTGGAGCACCTGGAGGGACGGCTGGGGGGCTCAAGATTACGACCTTCTTTGTCTTACTGGTCTTTGCGCGTAGTGAATTGCTGGGCTTGCCTCATGCCAATGTTGCGCAGAGAACCATTGAGGCTCGCACAGTCCAAAAATCCTTTAGTGTCTTCATTATCTTTTTGATGACCTTCTTGTTGGGATTGATGTTGCTGGGAATTACGGCAGAAGGGACACCGAGATTTATCTACCTCATGTTTGAGACCATTTCAGCTCTTGCGACAGTTGGGGTAACGGCGAATCTGACACCAGAATTGGGCAAGCTAGCCCTCAGCATTGTCATGTTGCTCATGTTTATCGGCCGTATCGGTCCTTTGACCTTGCTGGTTAGTCTAGCGGATTACCAGCCGGATAAGAAAGATTTGATTCAGTATATGAAAGCAGATATTAGTATTGGATAAGAAAGGAAGAACGATGTCAGATCGTACGATTGGAATTTTAGGCTTGGGGATTTTTGGGAGTAGTGTCCTGACGGCCCTAGCCAAGCAAGATATGAATATTATTGCCATTGACGACCACGCTGAGCACATCAATCAATTTGAGCCTGTTTTGGCGCGTGGAGTTGTGGGCGATATTACAGATGAGGAACTCCTCAGAACTGCAGGAATTGATACCTGTGATACGGTTGTGGTCGCAACAGGGGAAAATCTGGAGTCGAGTGTGCTTGCAGTTATGCATTGTAAGAGTTTGGGGGTACCAAGGGTTATTGCCAAGGTCAAAAGTCAGACAGCCAAGAAGGTACTGGAAAAAATCGGTGCTGACTCGGTAATCTCGCCTGAGTATGAAATGGGGCAGTCCCTAGCACAGACCATTCTCTTTCATAACAATGTCGATGTCTTTCAGCTGGATAAAAATGTGTCTATCGTGGAGATGAAAATTCCCAGTATTTGGGCAGGTCAAAGCCTGAGCCAGCTGGATCTACGTGGCAAATACAACCTCAATGTCTTAGGATTTCGTGAACAGGAAAATTCACCACTGGATGTCCAGTTTGGGCCTAATGACCTCTTGAAAGCAGATGCCTATATCTTGGCAGTCATTAACAACCAGTATCTAGATGACTTAGCAGAATTAAATTCGTAAGGAGGGGAATCCCCTCTTTTTTTGATGTTCAAGATAGCAAATAGATACCAGAAACCCTTGTATTCCAGTAAAAATCCTTCAGAAGCTGGACTTTATGGTAGAATAGAAAGAAATGACAAGAGAGAGTAATACTCTTCGAAAATCTCTTCAAACCACGTCAACGTCGCCTTGCCGTGCGTATAGTTACTGACTTCGTCAGTT
>NZ_VMMH01000009.1:43678-69737 GCF_013277115.1 Streptococcus sp. 714 | reverse complement strand
TATCTGCAACCTCAAAGCTGTACTTTGAGCAACCTGCGGCTAGTTTCCTAGTTTGCTCTTTGATTTTCATTGAGTATAAGAAAAAATCAGTCCCCTAAAGGAGTAGATTATGAAGTTATTGTCTATCGCCATTCCTAGCTATAATGCCGCAGCCTATCTTCATTACTGTGTGGAGTCGCTAGTGATTGGTGGTGAGCAAGTTGAGATTTTGATTATCAATGATGGGTCTCAGGACCAGACTCAGGAAATCGCTGAGCGTTTAGCCAGCAAGTATCCTAACATCGTTAGAGCCATTTATCAGGAAAATAAAGGCCATGGCGGTGCGGTCAATCGTGGCTTGGTAGAGGCTTCTGGTCGTTATTTTAAAGTAGTTGATAGTGATGACTGGGTGGATCCTCGTGCCTATCTGAAAATTTTGGAAACCTTGCAGGAACTAGAGAGTGAAGGTCAAGAGGTGGACGCCTTTGTGACCAATTTTGTCTATGAAAAGGAAGGTCAGTCTCGTAAGAAGAGTATGAGTTATGAGTCAGTCTTGCCTGTCCAGAAGATTTTTGGCTGGGACCAGGTCGGAAATTTCTCCAAAGGCCAGTATATCATGATGCACTCGCTGATTTATCGGACAGATTTGTTGCGAGCGAGTCAGTTCCAACTGCCTGAGCATACTTTTTATGTCGATAATCTCTTTGTCTTTACCCCCCTTCAGCAGGTCAAGACCATGTACTATCTGCCAGTCGATTTCTATCGTTATTTGATTGGGCGTGAGGATCAGTCTGTCAATGAGAAGGTGATGATTAAGCGTATTGACCAGCAACTTAAGGTCAATCGACTCTTGGTAGACCAGCTTGACTTGTCCAAAGTGAGTCATCCCAAAATGCGAGAATATCTGCTGAATCATATTGAGATTACGACGGTGATTTCTAGTGCCCTGCTCAACCGAGCTGGAACAGCGGAGCATCTGGCCAAAAAACGGGAGCTGTGGACCTATATTCAACAGGAAAATCCAGAGGTCTTTCAGGCCATTCGCAAGACCATGTTGAGTCGTTTGACCAGACATTCCGTCTTGCCAGCTCGCAAACTTTCCAATGTCGTCTATCAAATCACCAAATCTGTTTATGGATTTAATTAATATAAGTATTTTATAAGAGGGATTTAAGAAAAATTTTAACTTTTTCTTAATCCTTTTTAATTTTAGGAGATTATACTAGAGTCATCAAATAAAGAAAAACTCTAAGGAGAATCCTATGAAATTCAATCCAAATCAAAGATATACTCGTTGGTCTATTCGCCGTCTTAGTGTCGGTGTTGCCTCAGTTGTTGTGGCTAGTGGCTTCTTTGTCCTAGTTGGTCAACCAAGTTCTGTACGTGCCGATGCGATCAATCCAACCCCTGCTCAAGTTGGGCCAGACGCAGATTCGGTGAGTGAAAAGAGCGACTTACCAGTAGGAGTTCTCAAAGAAGCAGTCGATACAGCTCTTCCTTCAGAACAGGTAGACTCAGCCCCTAAAGCAAGCTTGGATGCTACAAGCTCTCCAGAAAAAGTGAATGTAGCTGATAAAGACCAAGTGGTAGCGCCAAAAGAAGAAGTGCAAGCAAAACCAGAATCTAAGAAAGAAACAGAAGATGCGGTTAAACCTGCGACAAATCCTGCTCCTGCAGTCTCTGGACAAGACCGTGAAGCAAGTGAGGCTCAACCAGCAACTACTCCAGCCGAAGTTCAAAAAGGAGTGGTTGACAATACCAAAGACACAGTAGACGTTCCAGCTACATACTTGGACAAGGCTAACTTCCCTGGTCCATTCACAGCTGGTGTCAACCAAGTTATTCCATACGAATTCTTCGCCGGAGATGGTATGTTGACTCGCCTTATCTTGAAAGCTTCTGATAAAGCTCCATGGTCAGACAACGGCTCAGCTAAAAATCCTGCCCTTCCACCAGTAGAAAAATTGGGCAAAGGCCTCTACTTCTATGAAGTAGATTTGGCAGGTACTCAAGGAAAATCTGACAAAGAGCTACTTGATTTGTTAAAACAAAACGGTACGCAAAGCTACAAGGCAACCATTAAAGTGTACGGTGCGAAAGATGGCAAGGCAGATTTGAGCAATCTTGTAGCGACTAAAGATTTGAATGTCAATTTGAATGGCTTGACCACTCCAGCTGAAGTTCAAAAAGGTGTGGCTGACAATACCAAAGACACAGTGGATGTTCCAGCTACTTACCTAGATAAAGCTAACTTCCCTGGTCCATTCACAGCCGGTGTTAACCAAGTCATCCCATACGAGTTCTTCGCTGGTGACGGTATGTTGACTCGCCTTATCTTGAAAGCCTCAGACAAGGCTCCATGGTCAGACAATGGTTCAGCTAAAAATCCAGCTCTCCCACCAGTAGAAAAATTGGGCAAAGGCCTTTACTTCTACGAAGTAGATTTGGCTGGTACCCAAGGTAAATCTGATAAAGATCTTCTTGACCTCTTGAAACAAAATGGCACTCAAAGCTACAAGGCAACTATCAAAGTGTACGGTGCAAAAGATGGCAAGGCCGATTTGACTAATCTAGTAGCGACTAAGGATTTGGATGTCAACTTGAACGGCCTAACTACTCCAGCTGAAGTTCAAAAAGGTGTGGCTGACAATACTAAAGACACAGTAGATGTTCCAGCTACTTACCTAGATAAAGCTAACTTCCCTGGTCCATTCACAGCTGGCGTCAACCAAGTTATTCCATATGAATTCTTCGCTGGTGATGGTATGTTAACTCGCCTTATCTTGAAAGCTTCTGACAAGGCTCCATGGTCAGACAACGGCTCAGCTAAAAATCCAGCTCTCCCACCAGTAGAGAAATTAGGCAAAGGTCTCTACTTCTATGAAGTGGACTTGGCAGGTACTCAAGGCAAATCTGACAAAGATTTATTAGACTTGTTGAAACAAAACGGCACTCAAAGCTATAAAGCAACTATCAAAGTGTACGGTGCGAAAGACGGCAAGGCAGACTTGAGCAATCTTGTAGCGACTAAGGATTTGACAGTGAACTTGAACGGCTTGACTACCCCAGCTGAAGTGCAAAGAGGCGTGGCCGATAACACCAAAGACACAGTAGATGTTCCAGCTACTTACTTGGACAAAGCCAACTTCCCTGGTCCATTCACAGCCGGTGTTAACCAAGTTATTCCATATGAATTCTTCGCTGGTGACGGTATGTTGACTCGCCTTATCTTGAAAGCTTCAGACAAGGCTCCGTGGTCAGACAACGGTTCAGCTAAAAATCCAGCTCTTCCACCAGTAGAAAAATTGGGCAAAGGCCTTTACTTCTATGAAGTGGACTTGGCAGGTACTCAAGGCAAATCTGACAAAGATTTGTTAGACTTGTTGAAACAAAACGGCACTCAAAGCTATAAAGCAACTATCAAGGTTTATGGTGCGAAAGACGGCAAGGCCGATTTGAGTAATCTTGTAGCGACTAAGGATTTGACAATAAACTTGAATGGACATCAGTCTCTTACTCAGATGCAATCATCTTCTAATGGTTCAGCTATGCCGGCTCCAATGATGAATAGTCATCAAGATGCGTCTAAGTCTAAGATGAACGCTCAAATGCCAAGTGCTCATCAAGATGAGATGAAATCTAAAATGCCAGCTGCTAGTCAGGATAAGATGATGTCTAACAAAGAGCAGGACAAAACCATGAATGCTAGCCAGTCAATGGCAACACCAAGCATGAAACAAGACCAAGCTCCAGCAACATCAAGCAAAATGTCTGATGAAGGCAAGATGGCATCTAATAACAAGGTATCAAGTCCAATGATGGCTGATCAAATGAAAGACAAAAAAGACATGCTTCCATATACTGGTGAAGCCCAAACATCAATGGCTACTCTTGGATTCTTTGGACTCGCCTTAGCAGGACTGTTAGGTGGTCTCGGTTTGAAAGCTAAAAAAGAGGAAAATGACTAGTCTAGTTACAGACTTTCTATCTAGGATTTGAAAAATCCAGATAGCGATTAGAATGTTCGTAAAGCGATTAAAATAGTGTTATACTATTGTAGTATAGCACTGTTTTTTTCAAAGGAGAGACAGATGGGAAAGACAATTTTACTCGTTGACGACGAGATAGAAATCACAGATATTCATCAACGTTATCTGGTTCAGGCAGGGTATCAGGTTTTGGTGGCTCATGATGGAGTAGAGGCCTTAGAAATTTTCAAGCGAAAATCGATTGATTTGATTATTACAGATATCATGATGCCTCGGATGGATGGTTATGACTTGATTAGTGAGGTCCAGTATCAATCTCCAGATCAGCCTTTTCTCTTTATCACGGCCAAGACTAGCGAGCAGGACAAGATTTATGGCCTGAGTTTAGGGGCAGATGACTTTATTGCCAAGCCCTTTAGCCCTCGTGAGTTGGTTTTACGTGTCCACAATATCTTACGTCGCCTTCATCGTGGAGGTGAGACAGAGGTCGTCAGTCTCGGGGATTTACGGATGAATCACGGTAACCATGAGGTCCAAGTTGGAGATGTGGCGCTTGATTTGACAGTCAAATCCTTCGAACTTCTATGGCTTTTAGCTAGCAATCCAGAGCGGGTTTTCTCTAAGACAGACCTCTATGAAAAGGTCTGGCAGGAAGACTATGTGGATGATACCAATACCTTGAATGTTCATATTCATGCTCTTCGACAGGAGTTGGCTAAACATGCCAGTGCAGAAACGCCTACTATCAAAACCGTCTGGGGCTTGGGCTACAAAATTGAGAAAGCACGAGGTAGTCAATGAAATTAAAAAGTTATATTTTAGTGGGATATATCATTTCAACAGTTCTAACGATTATCGTAGTTTTTTGGGCCATCCAGCGAATGCTAATTGAAGAAAGAGAAATTTATTTCCTGATTGGCATGACTCTCATAGCTAGTTTTGTCGGTGCTGGTATTAGTCTCTTTCTCCTGTCGCCTGTCTTTACATCATTGGCCAAACTTAAGGAACATGCCAAGCGGGTAGCGGACAAGGATTTCCCTTCAAATCTGGAGGTTCAAGGTCCTGTAGAATTTCAGCAATTAGGCCAAGCTTTCAATGAAATGTCCCATGATTTGCAGGCGACCTTTGATTCCTTGGAAGAAAGCGAACGAGAAAAGGGCTTGATGATTGCCCAGCTATCGCATGATATCAAGACCCCCATCACTTCGATCCAAGCGACGGTAGAAGGGATTTTGGATGGGGTTATCAAGGAGGGAGAACAGGAGCACTATCTAGCAACCATTGGGCGTCAGACGGAAAGACTCAATAAACTGGTTGAAGAGTTGAATTTTTTGACTCTAAATACAGCTAGAAATCAGGTGGAAACGACCAGCAAGGACAGTATTTTTCTGGATCAGCTTTTGATTGAGTGCATGAGTGAATTTCAGTTCTTGATTGAGCAGGAGGAGCGAGATGTCCACTTGCAGGTGATTCCAGAGTCTGCCCGGATTGAGGGAGATTATGCCAAACTTTCTCGCATTTTGGTGAATCTGGTCAATAACGCTTTTAAATACTCAGCTCCAGGAACCAAGCTGGAAGTGGTGGCTAAGCTGGATAATAACCAGCTTTCAATCAGTGTGACCGATGAGGGACAGGGGATTGCCCCAGAGGACTTGGAGAATATTTTCAAACGCCTTTATCGTGTCGAAACTTCGCGTAACATGAAAACAGGTGGCCATGGCTTAGGTCTTGCGATTGCGCGTGAATTGGCCCATCAATTGGGTGGAGAAATCACAGTCAGTAGCCAGTACGGCCTAGGAAGCACCTTTACCCTCCTTCTTAATCTCTCTGGCAATGAAAATAAAGCTTAAAACCCCTTTACAAATCCAGCTATTCATGGTAGAATGGATTTTGTGTGAAATATCAGCAGGAAAGCATGAAGCTCGTCAACAGGTGTCTTATGATAAGTAACCTTGGCTGTTTAGGCGAAGGGCATCTGCACGAATCAGGGCTTTCTAAGTGACTATTTCCACCGAAATATTATTTATATCAGGAGGACATTCACATGTCACGTTATACAGGACCATCTTGGAAACAAGCTCGTCGCCTTGGGCTTTCACTTACAGGTACAGGTAAAGAATTGGCACGTCGTAACTACGTACCAGGACAACACGGACCAAACAACCGTTCTAAATTGTCAGAATACGGTTTGCAATTGGCTGAAAAACAAAAACTTCGTTTCACTTACGGTGTAGGTGAAAAACAATTCCGTAACTTGTTCGTACAAGCTACAAAAATCAAAGGCGGAATCTTAGGTTTCAACTTCATGCTTCTTTTGGAACGTCGTTTGGATAACGTTGTTTACCGTCTTGGTCTTGCGACTACTCGTCGTCAAGCTCGTCAATTCGTAAACCACGGTCACATCCTTGTTGACGGAAAACGCGTTGATATCCCATCATACCGCGTAACTCCAGGTCAAGTGATCTCAGTTCGTGAAAAATCATTGAAAGTTCCAGCTATCCTTGAAGCAGTAGAAGCTACTCTTGGACGTCCAGCATTCGTATCATTCGACGCTGAAAAATTGGAAGGTTCATTGACTCGCTTGCCAGAACGCGACGAAATCAACCCAGAAATCAACGAAGCACTTGTCGTTGAATTCTACAACAAAATGCTTTAATTTTAAAAAATATCTTACAGAAAGCCTACAACAGTGGGCTTTTTACTTTGTCTTAAAATGTTGATGTCTGGGTTTGTATAGAGATTTGCTAGTAAGGTTATTGGTGTATCTAGATCTATCTATTCCAAGAACTAAGCGATGTTGATGATATAAATTTGGTGTGATATAATGTTTTGGCCCCTCAATTCAAGGAAGGGAGGTGTTACATATGTTAGAAACTTTACTCACAGTGTTTCTAGCTCCGTTACTTATTAACGTGTTATCTGAGCTTTTCAAGTTATGGCTTAAGAAACGTAAGAAGTAATGGTTAACCCTTTTAGAGGGGAGCAAAAAACCCCATCGGTGGCACGATGGGCTTTTTTAGTTACATATGCTGTAACTTTACTCACATTGTAAGTTCATTCTAACATATAACACCTAATATTTCAAGCTTTTGTTTTTTATACACGATGTTGATGATATAAATCTGGTATGTTATAATGTTTTAGCCCCCTCACTTTAAGGAAGGGAGGTGTTGCCGATGTTAGAAATTATCATCACAATTTTTCTAGCCCCCTTAGTAGTCAATATTTTGATAACCTTGTTTGAGAAATGGCTTAACTCACGCAAGAAATAACCTTTAAGGGGCGATAAGCCAAAAAACCCTCAACGCTGGAACGTTGGGGCTTTTTGTTGCCTTGTTAGACAATTATCATCACTATAAACCCATTCTAACACACAACCCCCGATATTTCAAGCCTTTGTTTTGATCTTTCCTTAGAGTGTGATTGTGGTTTGAATCAGTTCCTATGAAATCAGAATACGCGCTACTAGCTTTCATTCCACAGCAAAGAAATCAACTCTTTTCTAGGGGATTTCCGCCCTCATTTTGCTCTTTTATGCTAAAATAGACTTATAAATTGAAAATAAGGAATGTTTATGAAATCGGGTAATGGTTTTTGGAAAGGCTGTCTCTATTTTTGGGGCTTCTTGTTCTTGTTGGGACTCTTGGTTCAATATGCTCTTCCGCTTGCGGCTTGTGTCTTACTGGGTTATGGCGGTTACCGTCTCTACAAACGTTGGCGTTATCCTCTTTTGCAGGATCGTTCTCTCGGTGATCAGATTGAGCTTTTAAAAGCTCGGATTCGTCAGGCGGACAAGGATATTCAGCAATTAGAGGGAATTTTAGTAGAAAAAGGCTCAGAATCCTATAAGAGTCTGGCCAATCAAGTATTAATCGAACTGCGGAAAATTCATCAGGAGGCGGATCGTCTTAAGTCCTATATCAATGCTGATGTCTACAACCGTATTGACAAAAAAGTTCGTACAGTACGAGCAAATATCGATGTTCAGCTAGAACGTTTGGATAGGGAAAGTCAAGTAGATCTTGAAAATGCGGAGCCAGAGGAATTAGCTCCGGAATTGTCCCAGACCTTGGCCAATATTGCCATTGACCATCAGGCTATTTTAGACAAGATTGCTACCTCTGCCGAGGGGGATAAGGAAGAATTGACTGCCATTCATAGTTTGAAGATGGAGAAATTCCAAACGATTTTAGAAGGCTATTTAAAGATTAAGGCCAATCCTAAAAACTATAATCGGGCAGAAGAACGTTTGCAACAAGCTAAAGCAGCTATCGAACAATTTGATCTTGAGCTGGACCAAGTCTTGAGAGAACTCAATGAAACAGATATGCGTGATTTTGATATTAGTTTGCGCATCCTAGAAAAAGATCGTAAGGAATAGGTTAGAAATAAAGGAGTAACCATGACAGAATTTAATTTTGATATTGACCAGATTGCTAATAATACGGTAGCTAAGGTGGATAAAACAACCCAAATCATCGAGACCAACACTGGCTCAGACAAGACCTTGACCTTCCTTGAAAAGTTGAGCCCTGAGCAGCAAGAAGGAATCAAGGCGCGTGTGCCTCAGCTAGTAGACCAGTTTGTCATCAATCAAAATGCCCTTTTGGATTTTGGACAATCTGCTGTAGAAGGTGTGAATAATACGGTCAATCGTATCTTGTCAGAACAAAAGAAACTGCAGATTCCCCAAGTGGATGATCTACTCAAGAATACCAACCGTGAGTTGCAAGGCTTTGTAGTCAAATACAAGAACGCTGAAATTGCTGAGTTAGAAGAAAAGCCAAACTTTTTGCAACGATTGTTTAACAAGAGCAAGAATACCCTACAGGAATTTTACTTTGACTCAAAAACAGTAGAGCAAAAGCTGGATGGCATGGCTGCCGCAGTGGTCAAGCAAGAAGATGTCCTAGCTCGAAATATCGTCTCTGCTGAGATGTTGATTGAGGATAATACTAAGTCTATTGAAAATCTAGTAGGAGTGATTTCCTTTATCGAAGCCAGCCAGACAGAAGCTGGTAATCGCGCTGCCGAACTGAAGGCCCAAGCTGACCAACTCGATACAAGTACGGTAGAATACCAGACCAAGTCACAAGAATTGGCCCGCATGGCTGAAGTGGTCAATACCCTCGAACAACAACACACAGAGTATGTCAGCCGTCTCTATGTGGCCTGGGCAACAGCACCTCAGATGCGTAATCTTGTGAAGGTGTCATCTGATATGCGCCAAAAATTGGGTATGCTTCGTCGCAATACGATTCCAACAATGAAGCTTTCCATTGCCCAACTTGGTATTTTGCAACAATCAATGAAATCAGGTGTCGTGGCAGATGCTATTGTCAATGCCAACAATGCTGCCCTTCAGATGCTAGCTGAAACCAGCAAGGAAGTGATTCCGCAGATGGAGAGAATTGCCCAAAGCCCGACAGTCGCTGTCGAATCGGTTACCAAACTGGCTGAAAGTCTGGTCGCTCAAAACCAAGGTATCGTCGCTGCCATTGAGTTGGGACGTCAGAAACGTGCCCAACTAGAAACAACCATCGTCAAGTCCGCAGAAATGATCAATGATTCTGTCAAACTACGCGATGAGAAAATCGTCCAAGCCCTTCTAGACCAAGGAAAAGCTGCCCAGAAAGAAGTACAAGAATAACATACAAGTCCCTTGTAAGTATAGATTTGCAGGGGATTTTGCTTGTTTTAGTAGAAGTTTGAAGGTCAGGGAATTCTTGCCAGATTTAGAGAGAATACCCTAGAAAACCTTTTCACTACTAGTCTTTTATGGTACAATAGAAGGAAGTAAAGGTGTTGTTTTTCAATCTTATCAACGCCTTGGATGAATGAAAAGGAAGAGTCCCTATGGTTTTCAGATTTAAGCAAATAACTAGCTTGCATATATATATATATATATAAACTCGCGTTTTCATACCCATTTTCAAAACCTACCAATGTTTTTGGTAGGCTTTTTGCGTTATAGGGATGGGGTATGAACATGGCTTACACTTTATCAAAAGAATTAGAACAAGAACTCATCGTTTCAGCACCTGAGTTACAGCCTAGTTATGCTGCCATCGTAGAATACCTAGAAGCTATCAACCAGAAAGAAGCATCTGGAAGCAATTCTCAGGAACTTCAGAATCAGCTTGCTATTCAGCTGAGACGTTTAGAAGATTTGGTGCAGGGTTATATCCAAATAAAGAAGAATCCCCATCACTACCTAGATGCAGATAAAGACCTGACGGCAGCCTATCAAGCCATAAAAGGTACGGAGCAAGCCCTTCTTGAAAAATTACAACATCTCAACCAAGCAGCCTTGCAGGATTTCCATATCAGCCAGAGACTCTCTCCTAAAGATGAGACTGCTATCCCTGTAGCAGGTAAACCCAAAACCAAACAGGAATTGGCTATCGAGCGAGATTTGATCAACCAGTTGACAAAGGGAGAAAGTCAATGGGTGTATCGACCTGAGTTAAATACAGAAGACCTCCTATGGGGAAACTTTTTTGCCAAGCTGGAAGCCAATAATGTCCGTATTTTGCAAGACCACCCCCTTACAAATTCAGAGAAAAATCAAATCAAAAACCAACTCAATTTCGTCAACTTCTACGAAGCAGCCAAGTGGATAGCAGGGGAAAATGGCATTGCCAAGGTGCAGGTTCAACGTGAAGACGCCAGTCTAGGCACCATTCGCTTGGAAGTCTTGTGGCGAAACAATGTCGCTGGTGGCAAATCCAGCTATGAGGTTGTTAACCAAGTCATCACAGGCGGAGAAGGGATTCGCCAGCGTCGTGGGGATGTGACTTTGTTAATCAATGGTCTGCCTATGATTCAAATCGAACTGAAAAGCCGTTCTCATCCTTATATGGATGCCTTCCGTCAGATTAAAAAATACGACCAAGAAGGACAGTTCAGAGGTATTTTTTCAAGTCTTCAGATGTTTGTCGTCTCTAATGTCACAGACACTCGCTACATCGCAGCTGCCAAAGCCAACAAGCTAAATGAGCGCTTCTTGACCAAGTGGGTCGATAGTGAAAATAGACCTCAACCTCAACTATTTGACTTTGCAGAGTCTGTCTTGTCTATACCGAGAGCCCACGAGATGGTCATGCAGTATTCTGTCATTGATGATGACAAGAAGGCCTTGATTTTATTGCGCCCCTATCAGGTTCATGCCATTGAGGCTATCCGTGAAGCCAGTCGCAAGCGCCAGTCAGGTTATATCTGGCATACGACTGGATCAGGTAAGACCTTGACCTCCTATAAGGTTTCGCGCAATCTGCTCCAGATTCCATCTATCGAAAAGACAATCTTTGTGATTGATAGGACAGACCTCGACCAGCAGACGACCAGTTCTTTTCAGTCTTACGCAGAGAACGATATGATTGATATCGACGAGACCGATGATACACAGGAATTGGTTAAAAATCTGGCTTCTGATGACCGCCGTGTCGTTGTCACGACCATCCAGAAAATCAATGCTATGATTCGTCAGTTTGATGAAGGGCGTCACCAAAAGGTCTACAATCGTATCAAGCAACTCAAACTAGCCTTTGTCGTTGATGAATGCCATCGCGCAGTGACTCCTGAACGCCAGCGCCACCTAGAGCACTTCTTTACAAATTCTCTCTGGTATGGTTTTACAGGGACTCCTATCTTTACAGAAAATAAACGTGAACAAAAAGGCGACCTTGCTCAGACGACCGAAGAGCAGTACGGTGACTGTCTCCACCAATATACCGTCAAAGAAGCCATTCATGACAAGGCGGTTCTTGGCTTTAATGTGGAGTATCAGACAACCATGCCTGGTTGGGCAGAAGATGAGATTGACGAGGAGCGTTATGATGACGAAGGCCACATGCTTGCCGTTTTAGATGCTATTCTCAATCGCTCAAGACGCAAACTCGGCTTCCAAAATGGGGTAGGAAAAACCTATGAAGCCATTTTGACCGTTAAAAGCATTGCCCGTGCGCAGGCCTATTATAACCTGATTAAGCAAGTCAAAAATGGGGAGAAGTCTCTAAGCATTTCAGAAAATGTTAAAAAGGTCTTGCCAGACTTCCCTAAGGTTGCCATTACCTACTCTGTGACAGAAAATGAAGCAGACTCCTATGTCAACCAAGCCTACATGGAGGAAAGTCTAGAAGACTACAATGCCATGTTTGGCACCCACTTTGGCCTAGCGACCATTGCTTCCTACAATAGTGACCTCAACGACCGTTTGGCCCGTAAGAAAGAACGCTTTGCTTTCCGCGAGGAACAGTTGGACTTGGTTATCGTGGTGGACCGCTTGTTGACAGGCTTTGATGCCCCTTGCCTATCGACCCTGTTCATGGACCGTCAGCCCATGAAACCCCAGCATATCATTCAGGCCTTTTCACGAACCAATCGCCTCTTTGATGAAGGCAAGAAATTCGGTCAAATCGTCACTTTCCAAACGCCTGACCGTTTTAAAGAAAAGGTGGATGAAGCTCTGAGCCTTTACTCAAATGGTGGCGAAACCAGTGTCTTAGCCCCAGAATGGCAGGAGGAGAAGGCCAAGTTTATGGAGAAGGTTCATCAACTACTGGCTATCGCTCCAAGTCCAGAGCAGGTGCCAGATTTGGATACAGCTACAGATGCAGAATTAAAACGCTTTGCCAAGGCCTTCCAAGAATTTGACAAGCTCCTATCCTCTATACAAGTCTATTCGGACTATGATGAGAAAGTCATTCTCAGAGAGATTGGACTCAGCCTAGAAGACATCGAGAACTTTGCCGGCCAATATCAAAATGTCATCGAAGAGCTCCGTAGACGCAGAAAAGAAGACCAAGAAGATGAAGGTGTGCTCGTGGATATAGAGTATGAGCTTGAATCCATCCGCACCGACGAGATAAACTATCACTATATTCTCTCTCTCATCCAAACCCTAATCGAAAATCGGGAAAATCTCATCGGTAAAAAGGAAAAGAGTCTGGTAGATAACTATATCGAAGATTTGAACAAATCCAATCCTAAGTTATCCAGCCTCATCTCTCAACTCTGGCAGAATGTCCAAGCTGATGCCAAGAGTTATCAGGGACAGTCTATCATCCATAAGTTGGATGAGATGATTGAGCTTACTACCCAGCAAAAGATTCGTGAGACGGCAGATTATTGGCAGATAGGAGAGGATGAACTCCAGTTCGTAGTGGACAACTACCGCATCGGACGAGATAAGCAAAATGGTGAAAAAGCCATCACAGACTCTCAGAACTATCTGGCCTATAAGGAAGCCCACGGAGACAAGGCACTACCAAAACTCAAATACAAAAAAGCCCTCAAAGAGGACTATATGCGCGTGATTTCAGAGGATATCTTACCACTAAGGGGGAGATAGGTTTAAAAATGGTCAGAAAGATAATGTTGGGAAGGTTTTCGACTAATTAGGGTCAAAATTCCCCTCTCTTCAAGATGCAAGAAAGCATCCTTGACCTTTTTCTTAGAGTAATGATGGTTGGACTGATTGGCCAGTTGGATGATGCTTCTATCTTCTATACCATCTCTCTTATCATCGACAAAGAGCTTGGACTGAGCAAGTAGGAACAAGATGTATTTCTCGACTTCCTCCAGCCCTTCTGTTTGCTCTATCTTAACTTTATAGCGATGAAGTTGTTCCTGCTTTTCGAGGAGGGTTTGGATAATATTTTCCTGCCCTTCCTTGATAAAAGTTAACAAGGCTTCAACGAAGAAAGTAGCATCGGCACGGTTGAGATGGTCGCCAGTATTCCTAAAAGCTTTATAATAGTCTTGCTTATGGTGATTGATTTGTTGGGACAAAACCAACCCCGAAAATTTATCGAGTTTTCTAGACAAGTACTTGGCAAGGATATAGCGTCCTGTCCGACCGTTACCGTCATAGAAGGGATGTATATTTTCAAAAAAATAGTGTCCAGCACAAGCCTTGATAAGGTTTGGGATAGAATGGTCGTTTATAAAACGAATCCACTCTGTCAGCATAACCTGAATCTGTTCCTCCTTTTGAGGTGGGATATAGATGACTTTGCCAGTCTTGTCGTCTTGGATAAAGACCGATTTCTGCCTAAAAAACTCTCCATCGAGTTCATCCTCGGGCGAGATTTCTCCTTGCGTTAATTGGTCATAAATCCTTCTGATATCTTCAAGAGATTGGATTTGGAGAAATTCATCCTTAAGGATTTGTTGGTACATTCGCAAGGTGGAAAGATGTTTGATTTGTTCGGTCTTATAGGGGTCTTCCTCTAGGAGTTTCTCCACATCGACCAACTCTTTACGAGTTGTATGGATACCTTCGATTTCATTTGTGGAAATAATCGATTGGTAGAGTTGTTCTTTATAGAACTGATCGTGGGCAATCTTTGGGAGGGTATCAGCTATTTCGCTAATTCGTTGAGACTGCTGTGAGATAGTTTCCATCAGTTGGGAAAGCCCAAGATGCAGGGTAACAAATAGAGGGTATTGACTTGTTTTGACAGTATCGCGTTGCATTAAATGAGGATAAAGAGATGTTCTAATGGAACTGTATCCTTGTAAGCGTAGTTGATACTCTTCCTCATATTGGTCACGATGACTGTAGTATATTTTTCTAAGTTCTCTATAGTTCATATGTAGTCATCCTCGCATTTTAACGTTTTTTAACATTATATCACAAAATCAGCCCTTCTATTGTTTCAAAATAGGCAAAATTGAATAATAGAATTGTATATCTGCCTATCTAAAGTGCAAAAATGGCCAAAATTGAACAATAGGAACGAAAGGTGGACGTCCTAAAGTGCAAAAATAGGTAAAATTGAAGAATAGAAATCAAAAAAGAAAACCTGAAGTGTAGAAATAAGAAAAATTGGAGAATAGAAAGGGGGATATAGTGGAAAAATTATTTATTATCGGAAATGGTTTTGATATGGCACATGATTTAAAGACAAATTATCTATATTTCAAAAAGTTTGTTTTTCAGCAGGCCTATGGAAAAGATGAACTGTTAGAGTCGTTGCAAAGTGAAAATGCCATAAAATTATATCTCAATAGAATTGATAAAGAAATATTGCTAGGAGAAATTGATGATGATACAATACCTGAGATGCAAATAGGATCAGATGGGGGAGAATTATATCCAGATGATGTAGGTTTGTATAAGTTGTTGTACCAGTTAATGGGTCAAATTACGGAAACTGAGAAATTTTGGTCTGATTTTGAAGCGAAATTAGCAGATTTTAATAAAGTGTCTATTGTTAACACAGATTGTATATATAACGCTAGAGATTTGGATGGCAGTATAATGACTAATAATGCTAATGAAATAGGAGAAACTCTAGCTAAATATGTTTTATATTCTTTAAATAAACTATTTAAATTATGGATAGAAGAAACATATTCTGATTGGAAGAATAGAATTCTTACCAAGGGTAATGAATTAAAGTCTAAATTATTAAAAGATACAGTTTTGGAAAATTCTGATGCATTATTCATTAATTTCAATTATACAAAAACGTTAGAGGATTTATATAGAATTCCTGAAGAGCAAGTTTTTCATTTACATGGAGTTATTGGTGGGGAAAAATTTATTTTTGGACATGGTTTTGATGATGAAGTAAGTGATTTCAATCCTCTAGATGTAGGAGCATATCTTGAAGAAGTTGTTATAAAGTTAAAGAAACCAGTTGACAATGTATTGTCTAATTACAATGAACTTTTTGAAAGATTATCTTCTGTCAAAGAAATTTATTTCATCGGTTTTGGAATTCGTTCAGAACAAAGATGGGTAGACAGTCCATATTTAAAAGCAATATTTAAGGAGGCTCCAAACGCAGATATTTTACTTGATAGTTATTACCGATTTGGAAATATAGTACAAATAAAAAGAACTCTGAAAAAATTGGGTGCATATAAAGCATATAAACTAAGATTAATAGATACAAGGGACAATCAATTGCTATAAGGAGGATAAACATGACAAAGAAAGCAGCCCTTCGCTTTGCAGGATTTGGAGATGAGTGGAATGAAGTGAAGTTGGGGGAAGTTACGGATATAAAAACTGGTGGTAGAGATGTTCAAGATTCTGTTGAGGATGGATTATATCCATTTTACATTCGTTCAGAAGAAGTAAAACGAATTAATTCATATTCTTTTGATGGGGAGGCTATCTTAATACCTGGAGAAGGAAGATTAGGAGAAATTTTCCATTATGCAAATGGGAAATTCGATGTTCATCAACGTGTATATAAAATCTCTAACTTTACAGATGTTAATGCTAAGTTTGTACTGCAGCAGATGAAAAAAGATTTCAAACAGCATGCAATGAGGAATACCGTAAAGGCGACGGTTGATTCGCTAAGATTGCCAACAATTCAGTCATTTACTGTCTTCGTTTCCTCCCTCCCCGAGCAAACTGCCATTGGTTCTTTCTTCCAAGATATTGACCAGCTCATTAGTCTTCAACAGCGTAAGTTAGAGGTGCTCAAAGAGCAGAAGAAAACCTACCTCAAACTCTTCTTCCCAGCCAAAGGACAAACAAGACCAGCCCTTCGCTTCGCAGGATTTGAAGATGAGTGGACTAGTGTTTTATTAGGAGATATATCGGAATTATATCAACCAAAAACAATATCTAGTGAAGAGTTACTAACAGAGGGCTTTCCAGTATTTGGCGCGAATGGTTATATTGGATATTATAAGGATTACAATCATAAAGAAGATCAAGTTACCATCTCTGCGAGAGGAGAGGGAACAGGAACACCAAGCTTTGTTGAAGGACCTGTTTGGATTACAGGTAATTCAATGGTTGTTAATGTTGAGAAGCAAGCTAATATTATTAAGCCATTTTTGTATGCTTTTTGTCTATCGTTTAATTTTAAACCTTTTGTTACAGGTGGGGCACAGCCTCAATTAACAAGGGAAGTTTTAAAAAAAGTAAATATTATGTTGCCCTCTCTCCCTGAACAAGAGGCCATCGGTTCTTTCTTCCAAGACCTAGATAAGACTATTGCCAAACAAGAGGAAAAAGTCAACCAACTCAAAGAAAGCAAACAAACCTTACTCAGAAAAATGTTTATCTGAGATACCCAGCTTTTAGGTCGTGTTCAATTCATAAGATACCAAGACCATAAAAAGCTACACTAAACGAATGAAAGTAGAAATTGATAGGAGACCCTATGTCACAAACAGATTTATCAAGAGAACTCTACCAATCCCTCTGGAATGCGGCAGATATCCTGCGTGGCCAGATGGAAGCCAATGAATACAAGTCCTACCTCTTGGGCTTGATTTTCTACAAGTACCTATCCGACAACATCCTCCAAGCCGTCTGCGATAACTTGGACGAGACCTTTGAGTCCTTCCAGCAAGCCCAGCTTCTCTACGAGGAAAACTTTGCGGATGCAGATGTCAGTGAAGACCTCATCGAGGTCTTAAATGACGATCTGGGCTATGTGATTGAGCCTTCTCTGACCTTTACCAAGCTGGTTCAGTCTATCCATGAAGGAACCTTCCAGCTAGAATCCCTAGCCCAAAGTTTCCGTGATATTGAGCAAGCCAATGAAAAATTTGAAAATCTCTTCGAAGATATTGACCTCTATGCTAAAAAGCTAGGCAACACCCCACAAAAGCAAAACAAGACCATCTCTGAGGTTATGAAACAGCTCAACGACCTCAATGTCTCTGGTCATGCTGGTGATATCTTGGGTGATGCTTATGAGTACTTGATAGGCCAGTTTGCCAGTGATTCTGGGAAAAAGGCTGGTGAGTTCTATACACCTCAAGCAGTCTCTCATCTTATGACTCAGATTGTCTTTGCAGGTCGTGAGCATCAAAAGGGGATGTCAGTTTACGACCCGACTATGGGTTCTGGTTCTCTCTTGCTCAATGCCAAGCGCTATAGTAAGGAAGCTTCGACGATTTCTTACTACGGTCAAGAGTTGATTACTTCTACCTTCAACCTTGCTCGTATGAACATGATGCTTCATGGGATCGCGATTGAGAACTATCACCTCAGCAACCACGATACCCTAGACGAAGATTGGCCGACGACCGAGCCGACAGACTTTGATGGGGTTTTGATGAACCCACCCTATTCACTGAAGTGGTCAGCAGATAGTGGCTTCCTGCAAGATCCTCGCTTTTCAAGTTATGGAGTTCTGGCGCCTAAGTCTAAAGCAGATTTTGCCTTCCTCCTTCACGGTTTTTACCATCTCAAGCACAATGGTGTCATGGCCATCGTCCTCCCTCACGGAGTTCTCTTTCGAGGAGCAGCTGAGCAGAAGATTCGCCAGCACCTGCTAGAAGAAGGCGCTATTGATACAGTTATCGGCTTGCCAGCAAATATCTTCTACAACACCTCTATTCCGACAACTATTATCATCCTTAAAAAGAATCGCACCAATAAGGATGTCTTCTTTATCGATGCCTCAAAAGAGTTTGAAAAAGGGAAAAATCAAAACAATATGACCGAAGACCATATTGCCAAGATTTTGGAGACTTATCAAAAACGCGAGAATGTCGAGAAGTTCGCCCATCTAGCCAGCTTTGAAGAGATTGTCGAAAATGACTACAACCTCAACATTCCACGCTATGTCGATACCTTTGAGGAAGAACCCGTTGTTCCCCTAGCCGACCTCGCAGACCAGCTCGCAGAGATTGATAAAGAGATTGGAGAGGTAGAAGCCAGACTCGCCCACATGCGCAGCCAACTAGTAGGCACAACACCAGAAGCCCAAGCAGAATTAACCGCCTATCTCGAAAAGTTGAATGAAATTTAGGGACTTGTGAGAATACTCTGCTAAAAATTTAGAAAAATAAAATGACAGTAGAAAATCTATTGTCATTTTTTGTTATTGATGACTGCAACAAAGTTCATCCTTAAATGTTTGAAAGTTTACTTCTTTCTTCAACTTCATTTTCTATACATTCTTCCAATACCTTTGTATCAACATAGATCACATTCCCAATCATTTTGGCAGGAATATTCATAGACAGTACTTGTAAAGAATATTTTTTAACAAGTGGTTCAAGTTTTGAGCCGTTTATATTGTTGTTAATGGCAGGGAAAATGATATCTTCCCATGAAAATGTGTAGTTATAGATTGTCTTATTAAATCCAAGCTCTCTGACTTTAACTCTATCGTTTATGCGAATAAGTTTTACCAGTATATTAATACCATCAATATTCTTAGCTTTATAATTTTCACGTAAGTTATTAAAAGAAGCATAGTTCTTGAAGGTGAGATAAGCTAGTAGAATAATTAAGATTAAAGGGATAATGCCTTTAGACGTTAGCAAGTCATTTATAGCTGTTAGCTTAAAACTAAGTATGAAGTTGATAACAACTGCGTACAAAATAGCTAGTAGTGGCAATTTTACAAATAAAAAAGATTTGTATTTTATCGAAGTAATGGTATTGTTTTCTTTAAATTTTATTTTCATAAATGTTTCTCCTTAAATATTATTAATTGAAAGAATATAGAGAAAGACTATGTAATGTTAGTTTTATAATAAAACACCCCATCAGCTAGATATTTTTGTCTAACTAATAGGGTGTAAGTCATGAAACGGAATGACCTATTACTTAACTTCTGTAAACACAACGTGTTTGCGAAGTTTTGGTGAGTATTTCTTCAATTGAAGACGGTCTGGAGTGTTACGTTTGTTTTTAGAAGTAAGGTACAAGCGTTCACCAGATTCTTTGTGTTCAAGTGTAATATTTACGCGCATGGTATCTCCCTTCTATTATTCAGCTGATGCAGCTTTAGCGATTTTACGTCCTTTGTAGTATCCTTTAAGTGATACACGGTGAGAACGTGAGTAATCTCCAGTAGTTTCGTCAAAGTTTACAGATGGAGCTGTTACTTTGTAGTGTGTACGACGTTTGTTTTTCTTCGCTTTTGAAGTGCGACGTGCAGGTACTGCCATTTTGATTTCTCCTTTAGGTATTTATATTCGATTCAATCTACTGATTTTCATCAACCATATTAGAATAACACATTTTTTTTGTAAAGTAAAGTTACTTGACAAAAAAAGATGAAAAAATTCTCCTGTCCGACCCAGCAGACAGGAGAAGGTGTTAAATATCAATTTCAAATGGTTCGTCAATGGTTTCTGATACGTATTTTCCGTCTTTCTTCCGTTGCTTGACACATTCTGTGAGGAGATATTCGATTTGCCCATTGACTGAACGAAAGTCGTCTTCTGCCCATGATGCAAGTGCAGCGTATAACTTTGTTGAGAGTCGAAGGGGAATTTGCTTTTTTTTAGCTTCAGCCATCTTTAGTAAAGACTTCCTGTGTTGACAATTGGTTGTGCATCATGATTTCCACAGAGGACGACTAGGAGATTTGAAACCATGGCAGCTTTTCGTTCTTCGTCAAGCTCTACCAATTCCCCTTCATTGAGCCGTTCTAGTGCCATTTCAACCATTCCTACAGCACCATCTACAATCATCTTACGTGCATCAATAATGGCAGATGCTTGTTGGCGTTGAAGCATAACGGCAGCAATTTCTGGTGCATAAGCTAGGTAAGTGATACGTGCCTCAAGGATTTCCAAGCCAGCATCCTCAACACGACTTTGGATTTCTTCACGAATACGGTTAGCAACAATTTCGCTAGAGCCACGGAGACTACCTTCATCTGCTTGCCCGTCACCTGTAGTATCCACATTAGGAGACACATCGTAAGGATAGATGCGGACAATATTACGAAGGGCACTATCACATTGCAATGAAAGATATTCTTTGTAGTTGTCAACGTTGAAAACTGCCTTAGCAGTATCGACTACACGCCAAGTAACGGCAATTCCTATTTCTACAGGATTTCCTAGACAATCATTGATTTTTTGGCGAGAATTGCTCAAGGTCATAACCTTGAGGGAAATCTGTTTCTTGCCAATTTCAAGATTTACATCATTGCCATTTGATGATTTCATCCCTGAAAAAGGAGATTTCGTGCTAACGTCACCACTTTGTCCAAGTCGAGTGTGGTTTGCAGGGTTAACTGCTACGCTGAAGGGATTGACAAAGTAAAAACCAGGTTCTTTGATGGTACCTGTATAGTTACCAAAGAGTGTAAGAACCAGAGCCTCCTGAGGTTTGACAACTTTTAAACCAGCATGAGCTAGGCCTGCAATTAGGCTTAGTAAAAGTCCGATAATAATTCCAAAAATGTTTTCCGAACCAGCACCCATTATAAGTATAAAGACACCAAGTACGAGTGTCAACTCAATGAGAATCAATGCGAATACACCATTTGGTTTTGAATTGATGAGTTTTTCAGTCATAAGAATGACCTCCTATCATTTGATATCTAAATGATATCACTTTAATTTATAAAGTCAAGAAATAAATGTAAAAAATTTAAAGAAAATATTGCTGTATAGAATATTCTGAAAATTCAAGAATTTTCTTCTGTTCATTGCTTTTAAAATGTGCTATAATAGTAAAAACTGAAATGGGAGGGATAAGATGACTGAATTAGATAAACGTCACCGCAGTAGCATTTATGATAGCATGGTAAAATCACCAAACCGTGCCATGCTTCGTGCGACTGGTATGACAGATAAGGACTTTGAAACACCGATTGTGGGAGTGATTTCAACTTGGGCGGAAAATACGCCATGTAACATCCACTTGCATGATTTTGGGAAATTGGCGAAAGAAGGTGTCAAATCCGCAGGTGCTTGGCCTGTGCAGTTTGGGACTATCACTGTAGCGGACGGGATTGCTATGGGAACGCCTGGTATGCGTTTCTCTTTGACATCTCGTGATATTATTGCGGACTCTATCGAGGCGGCTATGGGTGGTCACAACGTGGATGCCTTCGTCGCTATCGGTGGCTGTGATAAGAACATGCCTGGTTCTATGATTGCTATTGCCAACATGGACATTCCAGCTATTTTCGCCTATGGTGGAACTATTGCACCGGGAAATCTTGATGGCAAAGACATTGACTTGGTTTCTGTTTTTGAGGGTATCGGAAAATGGAACCACGGTGATATGACAGCTGAGGACGTGAAACGTCTTGAATGTAATGCCTGCCCTGGCCCTGGTGGCTGTGGTGGTATGTACACAGCTAATACCATGGCGACTGCTATCGAAGTTCTGGGTATGAGTTTGCCAGGTTCTTCATCTCACCCAGCTGAATCAGCTGATAAGAAAGAAGATATCGAAGCAGCAGGACGTGCTGTTGTTAAGATGTTGGAACTTGGTCTCAAACCATCAGATATCTTGACTCGTGAAGCCTTTGAAGATGCCATCACTGTAACCATGGCTCTTGGTGGTTCTACAAACGCTACTCTTCACTTGCTTGCTATTGCCCATGCGGCTAATGTTGATTTGTCACTTGAGGACTTTAATACAATCCAAGAGCGCGTACCTCACTTGGCCGACTTGAAACCATCTGGTCAGTATGTCTTCCAAGACCTCTATGAAGTCGGTGGTGTGCCTGCGGTTATGAAATATCTCTTGGCAAATGGCTTCCTTCATGGCGACCGCATCACATGTACTGGTAAGACAGTTGCTGAGAACTTGGCTGACTTTGCAGACCTGACACCAGGTCAAAAAGTCATTATGCCACTTGACAATCCAAAACGTGCAGATGGTCCGCTGATCATCTTGAACGGAAACCTTGCCCCTGACGGTGCGGTTGCCAAAGTATCAGGTGTTAAAGTGCGTCGCCACGTTGGACCAGCTAAGGTCTTTGACTCAGAAGAAGATGCTATTCAGGCCGTTCTAACAGATGAAATCGTTGATGGCGATGTAGTTGTTGTCCGTTTCGTTGGACCTAAGGGTGGTCCTGGTATGCCTGAGATGCTGTCACTTTCATCCATGATCGTTGGTAAAGGTCAAGGAGACAAGGTTGCCCTCTTGACAGATGGTCGTTTCTCTGGTGGTACTTATGGTCTGGTTGTCGGACATATCGCTCCTGAAGCTCAGGATGGTGGACCGATTGCTTACCTTCGTACAGGCGATATCGTTACGGTTGACCAAGATACCAAAGAAATTTCCATGGCCGTATCTGAAGAAGAACTTGAAAAACGTAAGGCAGAAACAACCTTGCCACCACTTTACAGCCGTGGTGTCCTCGGTAAATACGCTCATATCGTATCATCTGCTTCACGTGGAGCCGTGACAGACTTCTGGAATATGGACAAGTCAGGTAAAAAATAAACTCATACTCTTCGAAAATCAAATTCAAACCACGTCAACGTCGCCTTGCCGTACTCAAGTACAGCCTGCAGCTAGTTTCCTAGTTTGCTCTTTGATTTTCATTGAGTATCAAAAAGCAAGCCAACTTCGGCTTGCTTATTTTCATCTTCAAAAGTGATTTGCCTGCTTAACGAGGTGGCAGTCCAAGGGCAATGCGGCCGTAGCGACTAATTCGTGTGATCTTCCAGGCAGGCGACCAGGTAACTTCAACCTTGACATCTTCGATACCCTCGATTTGTTTGAGACCTGCAACGATTTCAATAGGCAAACTTTCTGCACAATCGCAGGCAGTGTCGGTGAAGGTCATGACAATCTTGCAGAGACCCGTTTCGTCCAGATTGATTTCATAAATCAATCCTAGATTGTAAACATCCAATTCCACATCTGTATCAAAAACCTTCTCTAGTTTTTCGATAATTTGGTCTTGCAAGGCCAAAGCGCGGTCATTGATTTTGATATCGTCTCTCATAACAGTCCCTCCACGTGATAAATATCCTCTATTTTCTCATAATTCTGACAATTTGGCAAGTTTTTGATGAATTTTCTGAAAAAATATGATAACATAAATAAAACACCGAATTAAGGAGAAGTCTATGGAGCAGATTGGAAAGGTCTTTAGACAATTACGAGAGTCAAGAAATATCTCGCTGAGACAGGCGACTGGGGGACAATTTTCACCGTCCATGTTGTCCCGATTTGAAACAGGTCAGAGTGAGCTTTCGGTGGAAAAGTTTCTATTTGCTCTAGAAAATATATCTGCCAGTGTAGAGGAAATTCTCTTTCTTGCGAGAGGTTTTCAGTATGATACAGATTCTGAGTTGAGAAAAGAAATTACAGATGTCTTGGACCTAAAGAATATAGCACCTCTTGAAGACTTGTATCGCAAGGAGTATCAAAAGCATGCCCATTCTCAAAACAAACAGAAACATATTCTAAATGCCATTATTATCAAGTCTTATATGAAGAGTATGGATGAAACGGTTGAGTTAACGGCAGAGGAAGGGAAAGTCCTTCATGACTATTTGTTTTCTACCGAGATTTGGGGAATCTATGAACTTAATTTGTTTTCAGTCAGTTCGCCATTTTTATCTGTTTCTCTTTTTACTAGGTATGTACGAGAAATGGTCCTAAAATCTGATTTTCTAATGGAAATGTCTGGTAATCGAAACCTTTTTCACACTATGCTATTGAATGGTTTTTTAGCCAGCATTGAGTGTGAAGAATTTACCAATGCCTCTTATTTTAAACGTGTCATCAAAGAGCATTTCTACAAGGAAAATGAGACCTATTTCCGAATTGTCTATTTGTGGGCGGAAGGTCTCCTTGATAGCAAGCA
This sequence comes from Streptococcus sp. 714, assembly GCF_013277115.1. Classification (GTDB taxonomy): domain Bacteria; phylum Bacillota; class Bacilli; order Lactobacillales; family Streptococcaceae; genus Streptococcus. The sequence goes on along the minus strand of NZ_VMMH01000009.1, from coordinate 45,256 downwards.
AGGCAGAGTCAAGGAAGGTCAGAAAAAGATGGAGGATGCTGTCCATATTTTTGAGATGCTTGGCTGTCACAAATCTGCCGAATACTATAGAAAAACAACCGACTGTTGAATATCTGCAAACTAAAAAAATAATTTGAAAATTTAAGCGATAAAACTCTTGCCCTCTCTCAGGTCATTACAAAAGTTCTATCGTTTTTTTTGCTTATTTTGTGTGTTGCATATATTCAAAAGTTTTCCCTTTCAATTTCTAAGTGCTATACTATAGCCATGCTTAATATAGTGATTATAACAAGAAGGGAGATGACCTATGAAACTATTGTTCAGAAATCAAGCTTATCGTCTTTTGACTTTGTCACGCTTATTCAATGCTTTTGGTGCTTCGATTTTCAATCTGGTATTTATCGTCTATGCATCGACCTTGCCACAAGCCTCTTTTGCGGTTGCTATGGCCAATATTGTCATGATTCTTCCGACTTTCTTTACAGTTTTTGTAGGGATTCGGGCAGATTATACGAGGGATAAGGTCAAATGGATGGTCTATAGCGGTTTGTTTCAGGCGGTTTTATTTTTTCTGGCAGCCCTAGTTGTTCATCAAGCTAGTCTATTTGCCTTTTCTAGCCTGTGTTTAATCAATGTAATCAGTGATGTCATCAGTGATTTTGCAGGTGGCTTGCGCATGCCTCTTATTAAGGAAAAAGTAGCTGAAGAGGATTTGATGGAAGCTTATTCTTTTTCACAGTTTATCACCTATATTTCAGCTATTGGTGGTCAAGCTTTTGGAGTCTGGCTTTTAGGTTTATCGGTCAACAATTTTTCTCTCGTTGCGGGAATCAATGCCTGTTTTTTCCTCGTATCAGCCGTGATCCTCTTTTTAGGAAGAAGCAAATTAAGCCTGTCAATTTCAGCTGCTGATGGTAAATCACTAAAAAATGAGAAGCTATCTATCAAAGACCAGTTCCTAACGATTTATCGAAATTTACGTCTCGTTTTTCTTAAAGGTGGACAGAAAAACTTTGGCTTCATGCTCTTTGCTGTCTTGCTTATCAATGCCTTGGGTGGCGCTTTAGGAAGCATCTATAACATCTTCTTTTTGAGCCATTCTCTTTTGGACTTTTCTTACACAGAGGCATTATTTATCAGTCAATTCTGTGCTTTGTTAGCAATCATCATCAGTAGCCTTACGGGCAATGATTATTTTGGGAAGCAGTCCTTGCCTAGATTGATGATGTGGGTGACCGTAGGACTCAGTCTAGTTGGTCTAGCTAATTTATTCAATCAAGTCGTACTTGGTTTACTATTTATCTGTTCAACTCTGTATGTGTCTGGTAAAGTTCAACCAAAGATTAGTGCCTTGCTCCTGAAAAATCTAGCTCCAGAGGTTCTAGCTCGTACCAGTAATTTTTTAGGTTTATTGTTCACCTTATCCATACCTGTGGGGACAGCTTGTTTTTCACTTATAGCTGTATGGAATATACAGTTGACTTGGATGCTATTTGTTGGTCTTTCCTTGATAGCTATTCTTTTGACAGGTCTTAATCTCAAAAATGATATCTAATACTCTTCGAAAATCTCTTCAAA
>NZ_VMMH01000009.1:0-43555 GCF_013277115.1 Streptococcus sp. 714 | reverse complement strand
TTTTCATTGAGTATAAATCCTAATTTTTTTCTTACTGTTTTAATCCCTCTATTTATGGTAAAATAAGACTATTAAGTTTAAAGAGGATTCCCTATGAAATTACAAAAACCAAAAGGAACGCAGGATATTTTACCTGCTGAATCTGCCAAGTGGCAGTACGTTGAGGGCTTTGCCCGTGAGATTTTCAAGCGCTATAACTATGCAGAAGTGCGTACGCCTATTTTCGAGCATTACGAGGTCATCAGCCGCTCTGTCGGAGATACGACCGATATCGTAACCAAGGAAATGTATGACTTCTATGACAAGGGTGACCGTCATATCACCCTCCGTCCAGAAGGAACAGCGCCCGTTGTCCGTTCTTATGTGGAAAATAAACTCTTCGCGCCAGAAGTGCAAAAGCCAAGTAAGTTCTACTACATGGGCCCTATGTTCCGCTATGAGCGTCCGCAAGCAGGGCGTTTGCGCCAATTCCACCAGATTGGTGTTGAGTGTTTTGGATCTAGCAATCCAGCTACCGATGTGGAAACCATTGCTATGGCAGCTCATTTCCTGAAAGAAATCGGCCTCCAAGGTGTCAAATTGCACCTCAACACTCTTGGAAATCCTGAGAGCCGTGCGGCCTACCGTCAAGCCTTGATTGACTATTTGACACCGCTCAAGGAGACTTTGTCTAAGGATAGCCAACGTCGCTTGGAGGAAAATCCTCTCCGTGTTTTGGACTCTAAGGAAAAAGAAGACAAGGTAGCAGTAGAGAATGCGCCTTCTATCTTGGACTTCCTTGATGAAGAAAGTCAAGCTCATTTTGATGCTGTGCGTCAGATGTTGGAAAATCTTGGAGTAGATTACATCATCGATACCAATATGGTGCGTGGTCTGGACTACTACAATCACACTATTTTCGAGTTTATCACAGAGATTGAGGGCAATGACTTGACAGTCTGCGCGGGTGGTCGTTACGATGGTTTGGTTTCTTACTTTGGAGGCCCTGAAACTGCTGGTTTTGGTTTTGGACTTGGTGTAGAGCGTCTGCTTCTCATTCTTGAAAAGCAAGGTGTGGCCCTCCCTATCGAAAACACCCTAGATGTCTATATCGCAGTCTTGGGTCAAGGAGCAAATGTCAAGGCCTTGGATTTGGTGCAAGCCCTTCGCCAACAAGGTTTCAAAGCAGAGCGTGATTACCTCAACCGTAAGCTCAAAGCTCAGTTCAAGTCAGCCGATGTCTTTGCAGCTAAGACCCTCATCACCCTAGGCGAGAGCGAAGTCGAAAGCGGACAAGTGACGGTCAAGAACAATCAAACACGAGAAGAAGTGCAAGTGTCACTTGAGACAATCAGCCAAAACTTCTCAGAAATCTTTGAAAAACTAGGATTTTAATAACAGAAAGACTGGTCAGAGAACTACTCTGACCTTTTTCTTTTGCAAAATGACAAAAATCATAAACTTTTTGACAAATATGCTTGTCAAAAAGAAAAAGATGTGTTACAATGTAAGCAAGTTAAGAAATAAAGAAATAGGAGGGAGTCACATGTGGGTATGGATTTTTTTCCCTTTTCTCGTCTTGATTTATAGTAGTCAATCTAAAAAAATCAAGCGGTTAGAGAAGAGGTTAAAGGTAATCGAAAGAAAAGAGAAAGGAAATAAAGAAATGTCAAGATTATTGCAAGAATTAATTGGGAAAAAACCAACAATCGTTGGACAAGTGTTTGGAACATCTTTATGGGAAGTTGTGGATGTTGATGAGGAATGGGTCAAACTACGTCATGTTGATAAAAATGGGAAAGAAAAATTCAAGTTGCAACGTATTGAGGATATCCAAACTGTTGAATTTGACGGAGAGTAGGTGTGTAACATGCAACTAAAAAATCGTCTAAAAGAGCTTCGGGCTCGCGATGGTCTCAATCAAACCGAACTAGCCAAGCTAGCAGAGGTTTCCAGACAGACTATCAGCCTATTAGAACGGGACGAATACACCCCGTCCGTTGTGATTGCCTTGAAAATATCTCAGATTTTCAACGAAACAGTCGAATCGGTATTTCGCTTGGAGGAGGACGAGTGATGAACAAGTATAAAGTGATTTATTATGTAGTTGCCATAGCTTTATTAGTCAGCGTGTGTCTACTAATTGGAACAAATCTAGGATGGTTTGATCTCTATTATAGCGACCAATTTATCTGGGCCTACTTTGCCCTCATCCCAGTAATTGACTGGATTGAAAAGAAATCCAAAAATCTAGTAAGTGAAAAAGGAGAATGAATATGAAAGAGTTTTTAGCAGGTTTTCAAGTAGATACTGAGAACAAAGAACTTGCAGGTGTCTGTGCAGGTTTAGGAAATTATTTTAATATCAAGATTAACGTCATCCGTTTGGTAGCCATTTTGCTGTTTCTTTCGTCAACAGAGTTTGGGATTTTAACAGTCATCCTATATGCTTATCTAGCGGGCTGGCTTGGGAGAGATTCTTTAGGAGAAGGGGCGAAAAAAGCAAGAAATCAAGCTATTCTCTTGTTTGCTGTTTGTTTGATTTTAGTATCACTTGGAACAGAGGGCTTGACAGCAATTTATGAATCAGGTAAAGTCTTTGGTCAGTGGTTAGTTGGATTGGTTTAGTTTAGAAAGAGGTTGAATATGAAAAAGAAACGTGGATTGTTATTTTTAATGTCTGTTTTCTTCGGAGGTTTCTTGGGCGGTTTTGTAGGGATGTTTAAGGCAGGTGCCGAATCCTACGAAGTTATTTTAGATGTAAAAGTCTTGATACCCTGGATATCAACTATTTGTTTACTGTTAGGTTTTATTAGCGTTCTTTTGACTTTCAATTTCCTAAAGAAAAGCAGAAAATTTCATTCCTTGTACCAAGAGGAAATGGATGATAATCTGAATGAAACTTATTATGTGCAAATGTATCGGAATCTTGAGTTTGGAAGCATTGCTTTTAATATTACAAGTGTAGCGATTTCATTGTCTATTTTCCTCTCATTAAATGAAGTGGTTATATTGCATACAGGCCACCAAACATTTTCCCTCTCTTTCTTAGCCTTTGTGCTATTCTTATCCGCTCAAAAATCTCTTTCTAAAACAATTGCGATTGTTCGTCAGTTTGATTTGTCTCTTTTCTCTACACCCAAGGATGTCTTAGATTATATAAATTCTTATGATGAAGGAGAGCGACAAGCTAATTTGGAACAGAGTTTTCGAATTTTATTCCAATTACACCAATATGTCTTACCAGCCTTATATGTCTTTATTATTATCATTTCTTTCTTGACAGATGAGATTCAGTTACTAGCTTTCTTGCTTGTCGGAGCCATCCATGTTTATATCAATGTGATGCAGTTACCTATGGTGAAACATTATTTCAAATAAAGGAGTTTTTATGATTCGTGTTGAAAATGTAAGCAAAAGTTTTGGGAGCAAAAAAGCTCTTCACCAGATTTCTTTTGAGATTAAGGAGGGTGAAATCTTTGGTTTTCTTGGACCTTCTGGCTCAGGTAAAACAACCATGATCAATGTCTTAACAGGTCAGTTGGCTGCAGATCAAGGTAAAACAGTTTTGTTAGGCAAGAATTCTCAAGATTTAACCTCAAATGATTTGGAACAAATTGGTATTGTTAGTGATGGAAGTGGTTTTTATGAAAAGATGAGTCTTTACAAAAATCTTCTCATCTATGCTAAGCTATATGGTCTCAAGTCAGATAGAGTAAATCAGGTGCTCCAACAGGTTGGATTGGCAGATGCTAAAGATATTATCGCAGAAAAACTATCTACTGGAATGAAACAACGAATGTTCTTGGCTCGTGCCCTTCTGAATGCTCCTAAGATTCTCTTTCTAGATGAGCCAACCAGTGGCTTAGACCCTACAACATCTAAGATGATTCATACCCTACTTCAAGAATTAAAGCAGGCGGGGACAACTATCTTTCTGACCACGCATGATATGAATGAAGCAACTCTGCTTTGTGATCGCTTATCTCTTTTAAATAAGGGAAACTTAATAGAGTATGGAAGTCCACAAGATATTATCCAGAAGTATCATGTGGATAAGAAAGTACATGTGGTTTATAACGATGGACGAGAACAGATAGTTCCATTTGAAGAATTGCCACATTTAGACACGACAGATTTGATGGTGGTTCACTCTTGTGAGCCGACACTAGAAGAAATCTTTATCAGATTGACAGGAGAAAAGTTAGATGTTTAGAAAATTAAATGCCCTACTATGGTTAAGATTACAAGTTCTTATCAGCAATTCAAGTTTGTTAGCAACTTTATTGATGCCTTTTGGTATTGCTGTTCTATATAATGAATTTTCAAATAAGAATGGTCAATTGAGCCTATTTTTACTATCTGCTAGCTTGACGATGGTCTTGAGCATGGGAAGTGGTTATATGGTATCGATTATGATGGCAGAAGATAAGGAAAAACGAAATCTCAAATCACTCATTCTAAGTGGTGTGACAGCAACAGAATATACTTTCAGTATGCTCGTTCTCCCTATTTTGATAATGTTGGTTGCTATGATTGTACTTCCCATCTATCTTAAAGTAGATGTATCTGGTTATTTATTTGTCTATGCTATCTATTTGCTCCTGGCAACTATTTGTATTATTTTTCTCAACCTTCTAATCGGTGCGGTGTCAGATACTCAATCTAAAGCGCAAGTTTATAGTATCTTCCCTATGTTAATCGTCTCTGTTTTACCTATGATTGCTCTTCAAAATGATACGGCTCAGAAAGTGTTAGATTACTCGTTCGTCGGTCCTATTGTAAATCTTTTAAATCAAAAAGGTGGAGAAATATCCTTTTCTAATATCGGCATGTTACTTGCATGGGTACTTGTGTTAGGGATAGCAAACCTCTTTGTATTGAAAAACAGCTATAAAGCAAGATAGGAGATTTATATGAAACTACTTAAAAACCTTGGCTGGTTTCTTCTAGCCATTCTATCCTTTGTGTTTATCTATGGTACCGTTCTGAGTACGGCTATAGAATCTCTAAAACTAGGTGCTTCACCCTATGCTGCTACCTTACTCTATGTGGCCTTGGCTGGAGTATATGTGTACGTCATTTACAAATGGTATCAGAAAGCTCCTGTTCATATTGAGAAGAGCGGCTTTAACCGATTTATTTGGCTTCCTGCCTTGGTTTGGTTCTTATCTCTTGTTGTCCAGTTTTTCTTGCCAAATGATCCTTCAGTAAATCAGCAAATAGCGACAGACTTGACCTTGTCTCAACCACTCTTCTCCTTCTTTGCGGTCGTTATTTTTGCTCCTTTGACGGAAGAACTTATCTTTAGAGGGATGTTAGCACGCTACCTCTTTCCTAAGCAGGACAATAGTAAACAAACTCTGATTTTTCTTCTGGTATCCAGTGTTCTGTTTACCTTGATTCATTTCCCAGGCGATGTGCAACAATTTTTTGTCTATTTTAGCCTTGGTTTTAGTTTGGGCTTGGCTTATATTAGCAGAAAAGGTCTGGTCTACAGTATTTCTCTCCACGCTTTGAATAATTTAGTCGGCTTTTTGATGATTCTCATGCTATAATAGAGTCAGGAGGTCACATGAAACGAGTAATTTTATTAGCAGTGATTCAAGCAGTCGTTCTATTTTTCATTATTGGAGCGCTAGCTTATGCCTTTAAGGGAGATTTCTTCTACAGCCATCTAGCAGTGGTCTTTGCCCCTATTGCCGGTATCTGGCGTTTTGGGACAGCTTATACGACGGAAATCGTCTTGCCTCGAAAGGCAGCCGAAATTGCGGAAAAGCGTAAAGCAGGCAAAAATTCAAAATAAAAGAGTCCGGTGAAGTTCATCGGATTTTTGTATTGGGGCTAATTTTTAGGGACTTTACCTGATTTTTAAAGACTGGCAAACTTTTCTGATGATTTTCATGAAGAGCCTGCGCTTTTATGGTAAAATAGTAACAGAATAAAAGAGGAGAGAAACAATGAAACGTAGTATGTATGCTGGTCGTGTTCGTGAGGAACACATCGGACAAGAAATTACCTTGAAAGGATGGGTTGGTCGTCGTCGTGACCTGGGTGGTTTGATCTTTATCGATCTTCGTGACCGTGAAGGAATCATGCAGTTGGTTATCAACCCTGAAAAAGTATCTGCAGAGGTTATGGCAACAGCTGAAAGCCTTCGTAGCGAATTTGTTATCGAAGTAACTGGTCAAGTCGTTGCGCGTGAGCAAGCCAATGATAAGTTGCCAACTGGTGCAGTTGAGTTGAACGTGACAGCTCTTACTGTGCTCAATACAGCTAAAACAACACCATTTGAGATTAAGGATGGCATTGAGGCCAATGACGATACACGTTTGCGTTACCGTTACCTTGACCTTCGTCGTCCAGAAATGTTGGAAAATCTTAAACTTCGTGCTAAAGTGACTCACTCTATCCGCAACTACTTGGATGAGTTGGAGTTTATCGACGTGGAGACACCATTCCTTTCTAAGTCAACACCAGAAGGGGCGCGTGACTATTTGGTGCCATCTCGTGTCAATAAAGGGCATTTTTATGCTCTTCCTCAAAGTCCACAAATCACGAAACAGCTCTTGATGAATGCTGGTTTTGACCGTTACTACCAAATCGTTAAATGTTTCCGTGACGAGGACTTGCGTGGAGACCGCCAGCCTGAGTTCACTCAGGTCGACTTGGAAACTTCATTCCTTACTGAGCAAGAAATCCAAGACATCACAGAAGGCTTGATTGCGCGCGTGATGAAGGAAACAAAAGGTATCGAAGTAACGCTTCCATTCCCTCGTATGAAATACGATGATGCGATGGCTCTTTACGGTTCTGATAAGCCTGATACTCGTTTTGACATGTTGCTTCAGGACTTGACAGAAGTGGTCAAAGGTGTTGACTTCAAAGTCTTTTCAGAAGCACCTGCTGTAAAAGCCATTGTGGTCAAAGGAGCTGCGGACAATTATTCACGTAAAGACATCGACAAGATGACTGAAGTAGCCAAACAGTACGGTGCCAAGGGTCTTGCTTGGGTCAAGGTAGTTGACGGAGAATTAAACGGACCAGTTGCCAAATTCTTGACTGCCATCCAAGCAGAATTGACAACAGCGCTTGTTCTTGAAGACAAGGACTTGGTTCTCTTTGTGGCGGATACGCTTGAAGTGGCCAATGCAACGCTTGGTGCCCTTCGTGGACGTATTGCCAAAGAGCTTGACTTGATTGATAATGATAAGTTCAACTTCCTTTGGGTAGTTGACTGGCCAATGTTTGAGTGGTCTGAAGAAGAAGGCCGCTACATGAGCGCCCACCATCCATTCACTCTTCCACAGGAAGAGACAGCTCACGAATTAGAAGGTGATTTGGCTAAGGTTCGTGCCATTGCTTACGATATCGTCTTGAACGGTTATGAGCTTGGTGGTGGTAGCCTTCGTATCAACCAAAAAGACCTTCAAGAACGCATGTTCAAGGCTCTAGATTTCTCATCTGAAGAAGCAAATGACCAGTTTGGTTTCCTTCTTGAAGCCATGGACTATGGTTTCCCACCACATGGTGGTTTGGCTATCGGGCTTGACCGTTTTGTCATGTTACTTGCTGGAGAAGAAAATATCCGTGAAGTTATTGCCTTTCCTAAGAACAACAAGGCAACTGACCCAATGACCCAAGCTCCATCAACAGTCGCTCTCAAACAACTAGAGGAACTCAGCTTACAAGTAGAAGAAGATGAAACAAGCAAAACGAATTAAGCGGTGGCGCTATTATCTGCGCCGCTTTGCTTATCAGATAAAAATTTTACGTGTCTTACAAAGCATCTCTCGTGAAAAATATGATGAGAAGATTTCGGCCTCTCTGGTCTATGGTTTTCTATCAGCAGTAGCGGTTAATTTCTTTTTCCAACCAGGGCATGTGTATTCGAGTGGTGCGACAGGTCTGGCACAGATTATCTCTGCCTTGAGTAATCACTGGTTTGGTTTTCATATTCCAATTTCGCTGACCTTCTACGCTATTAATTTTCCTTTGATGGTCTTGGCCTGGTATCAGATTGGCCATAAATTCACTATTTTTACCTTTATCACGGTATCTATGAGTTCCTTCTTTATCCAGTTTGTCCCTGTGGCGACCTTGACGGAGGATCCTATTATCAATGCCCTCTTTGGGGGTGTTGTCATGGGCTTGGGGATTGGTTTTGCTCTTCGAAACAATATCTCCAGTGGTGGAACGGATATTGTCAGTCTGACTATTCGCAAGAAAACGGGTAAGAATGTCGGCAGTATTTCCTTCTTGGTAAATGGGACTATCATGCTGATAGCAGGCTTGACCTTTGGTTGGAAATACGCTCTCTACTCTATGATTACCATCTTTGTTTCTAGCCGTGTGACAGACGCTGTCTTTACCAAGCAAAAACGGATGCAGGCTATGATTGTGACCAATCATCCAGACAAAGTCATTGAAAAAATCCATAAAAAATTGCATCGCGGAGCAACTATGATCCACGATGCAGAAGGAACCTATAATCACGAAAGAAAGGCAGTTTTAATCACTGTCATTACACGTGCAGAGTTTAATGAATTTAAACAGATCATGAAACAGGTGGATCCAAGCGCCTTTGTCTCTGTATCTGAGAATGTCCATATTTTGGGACGGTTTGTTGAAACAGATAATTAATGACCAAAAAAACCAGCTCGAGCTGGTTTTTATTTTTCAATAATTTTGTGGGCAATCAACTGACGGTAACAAATTTGTTTATTGTTTTTGTTATCATTAATAATCTGGAGAATAGTTTCAAGGGAAACACGACCAAGTTCCAAGCTATTGATATCAACATAGGCCGCCAAATTGAGCTTGGGATTGACCGAGTCAAAGCTGAGAACAGGGACATCCAGTTGGTGCTTAGCAATATAGTCACAGACCCCTTCGGCTAGGAGACTATCGGTTGTAATGATGGCATCAATCTGCGGGTCATGCTGAAAGAGGAGTTTACTAAATTGATATCCTTTTTCCTCTAGAAATTCATTTGCAAAGTAGGTCAGATTGTCATCAAGAGGCAGTTTGTATTGCTTGAGCGCGGATTCGTAACCAGTTAGACGGTCTTGTGTAACGAAGAGTTTCTTAGAACCTCCGATAAAGGCAATTCGTTTGCAGCCTTTTTTGATGAAATATTCTGTCGCATCAAAACCAGCTTGGACATTGTCGTTATCGACAAGAGGTATAAAAGGTGAAATGGATTTTCCTAGGATGAGGAAGGGGAACTGCTCGTCAGCGACCAGCTTGACCAAAGGATCTTCCTCTTCGGCGTAAAGGAAAATCAAACCATCCACGCGTTTACCGTAAACCATTTGTGAAATAGCTTTAAGGCGTTCTTTTTCATCTTTACCTGTCGCAATTTGAATGGCGTAGTGGTTCTCAGAGGCGACTTGGGCTATACCACGTAGGACAGATGGGAAGAAAGGATTTTGATAGAAGGCGTCTGAGTCGTCAGGAAGAACCAATCCGATAACCTGAGTATAGCTGCTTACCAAGCTACGAGCGTTGAGGTTGGGGTGGTAGTTGAGCTCCTTCATAGCCTTGCGAACACGTTTTTTAGTTTCGTCGCTAATGGTTGATTTATTTTGAATAACACGGGTTACGGTTGAAGGTGAAACACCAGCAGCCTTGGCCACATCTTTAATCGTAACGGGCATAAAAATCTCCTATTTATGGTAATCTGGGTCACGGAAATGTGTTTTATAAAAGATAGTGACCAGATAAAGGACAAAAAGAATGTTTTGTACAGTAATCAGAGTTGTCATATTTTGGCCAAATAATCCCAAAATAAGCGTAATCAGAGTTGGTAATCCTAAACAGTTCAAGATAAAATGGCAGCACTCTTTAAAGGTTCTAAATGAAAAGAGGCGCGATTTCTTAGTGATATAAAGGAGAAGACTTGCTCCTAGAGAGACAATGAAGAAATTCAAACCAAAGAGGAAGCTGGCACCGAGAACTAGGAAGAGACTGATATAGACACGATTTTGCTGGTACCAGTCTTCAGAAATTGCTTGGGTCAAGCTGTCTTTACTTTTGAAACTCTCAGTCTGTATCGCTCGGTAAGAGACACGGGTCAGTTCTTTACTTTCCTTGCTGATGACCAGTTCTTTTGTATCGAAATGTAGTTGCAAGTCCTTAGGTAATTCCTTGCTTTGGCTTGGACCGATTAAAAGAGAAGGCGCTGGACTAGCTGTTCCTGTATAAGTAAATTTACCATCAACAATTGCAGCATGTTCAGAGAGTTCCTGGACAACCTCATCTGTCAGAGGCTCATAGACATTATCGATAAAGGTTTCTAGCGGATAAGTATCCTGTGAGCTGTTTTGGATGGCAATGGGTACCATAGACAAACTGATAAGGAAGATACTGGTAAAGAGAAGTTGAAACCAGTTGAGCCCGAAACGTTTGGACAGGGGCTTACGAAATCCCCAAATACTTGAAAAATAGGAAAATGGATATGGAAGCATAGGTATCTTTCTAAAAGGTGTTTTCTATATGAGTATTATTATATAGAGAAATGTGCTTTATTTCAAGTCTAGGAGAGAAATTGCTTGCTACAAGGATATTATTTACAATCACAAGCTCCAAAATGAAAAAGGGTGGCGGGGATATATTATCCCTTGTCGCCACCACTTGTAAGTCCTGAAACAAAGTTCTTTTGTAGGAAGAAGAAGAGAATACAGATTGGAAGGGCGATGAGGATAGCACCTGCTGAGAAGTAGGCAATCTTCATGTTTTTCGCATTGTTAACGAAGGTTTGGAGACCAACGGCAACAGTAAAGTATTCTTTCTCACGAAGCAAGAAACTAGAGAGGATGTAGTCCCCGAAAGGTCCCATGAAGGCCCAGAGAGCTTGTACGGCAACCATTGGGCGAACCAGTGGAAGAACAATTTGCCAGAAGCGGCGGAAGTGTCCTGCACCATCTAGTTTTGCAGATTCGTCTAGAGACATTGGCACTGTATCGAAGTAGCCTTTCATCAACCAAGCATTCATCGGGATACCTCCACCAACATAAAGGAAGATGAGGAACCAGCTGTGGTTAAGGGCGTTCAACATAAGTGCCATAACGAAGAAGGCGGTCAAAGCGGCCATGGTTGGCACCATTTGGATAATCAAGAAGAAGACCAAACTTTGTTTACGAGCCAAGAAGTTGTAACGGCTGTAAGCATAACCAGCAAGTACGATGATACTTGTTTGGACAGCCATGGTAATCAAGGCGATAATCAAAGTGTTGAGGTACCAAGTACCGTACAAGGTTTCAGTGAAGAGGCCTTGGAAGTTAGCAAAGCTAAAGTTGACATTGCTATCTAGTTTAAAGGCTACTACATTACCTGCCTTGAAGGCTGACATAATAGTAATTAACAATGGATAGATAATCACGACTGAGAGGCCAATCAAGTAGAGGTAAGTGAGGGTTTGAGTCAGTCTACGTTTGAGTTTAATTGAGTTATTCATCTTAGACGTCCTCCATATCAAATGCGTGTAGTTTCTTGAATGCGATCATAGAGATTGAGATGACAATGATAGAGATAATCAAGGTAACAGCTGCCGCCATTGAGTATTGAGGAGATGTACCTGTTGTCAAACGGTAGATCCATGAAATCAAGATATCAGTTGAACCAGCTCCACCTCCGACACTACCAGGTCCTCCACCATTGAAGAGGTACATGATAGAAAAGTTGTTAAAGTTGAAGGTGTATTGACTGATCAAAGTAGGTGCCGCAACAGCCAAGATCATTGGGAAAGTGATGTTGCGGAATTTTTGCCAAGCATTGGCACCGTCAATATAAGCTGCTTCGTAAAGGTCGTTAGGAATAGATTGCAAGATACCCAAGGTTAAAACGTAGATGTATGGGAATCCAAGCCAACCTTGCATCATAATCAAGGCAATCTTAGTCCAAGTTGGGTCTGTTTTCCAAGGAATAAGAGCACCATCAAGGAAAGGAAGGAATTTAGCCAAGATTGGTAGTACTTGAGTGTTGATAGCACCAACACTATCGTTAAACATGTTTGAGAATGTCAAGATAGTGATGAAAGCTGGAACAGCCCAAGGAAGAAGGAAAATAACACCAAAGATACGTTTTCCTTTGATAAATGGTTGGTTAGCAATGATAGCTGTGAAGATACCGATTACGATTTGTAAAGTTGAGGCAGCTAAAGCCCAGATGATAGTCCAAGAAAGAACGGCACCAAAGGCAGAACGGAAGGTACTCAAACTCCAGATGTTCGTAAAGTTGGTCAAACCAACCCAGTCCAGCAATTTGTTTGGTGGCAAGTGCTGGAAGTCGTAGTTGGTAAAGGCAATCATCAAGGTTACGATAACTGGGAAGATAATCGCAAAAGTCATGGCAACATAAGATGGAATGATCAAGAGGTAAGGGAAGCCATTTTCATAAATCCCTTTGATCATGTCTTTGAGGGTACGTGGTACTGGAATTCCATTGTTAATACGTTTTGCGATTGTATGTGCATCTTTAATATTTGAGAAATAGAAGAGTACATAAACGACTACAAAGATTAAATGGAAGGCACCACGAATCAGCATGAAGAGGGAATTATCACGACCTGGCTTGTCACCAAGAGTGATGAGATTGCTTAATTCAGGGGATGCAAGTGCTAAGAAATAAAGAACAAATACAATGGTTACACCAAGGAAGATAAAACCTTTGGCTTTTTGTTTATTGTAAATCTGTCCTAACCCAGGAATGATAGACAGCAGGGCTGCTTTACTAGGTTGTTGCTTTTCCATAATAACTCCTTTCATAGGATACTGCTTTTTAATCAAAACCTAAACTATATATGTTTTTTATTGATAAATTCAAAGGGGGATTTGAATTCCACCCCCCTTGAACAAATTTTTTATTCACCAAATTTTTGTTTGATTGTTTCTTTGATCAATGTTACAGCATCGTTAGCAGCTGTTTTAGCATCTTTCTTACCACTTACAGCATCAAAGAGCATAGTTTTCGCTGGATCCCAAACTGCAGACATTTGAGAGATATTTGGCATTGGTTGAGCGTTCTTGAACTGTTTGATAACAGCTGTTGTCAACTCATCGTTTTTACCTTCTGCATAAGTACGAGCTTCAGTGTTAGCTGGAATTTCGTTAGTTTTATCGTAGAATGCTTTTTGTTGTTCAGTTGAAACTAGGAAGTCTACAAATTTTTGTGCGCCTTCAAGGTTCTTAGTGCTTGATGGGATGATCCAAGCTTTACCACCACCGAATGCAGCGTAATCTTTTCCGTTTGGAAGAGTTGGGATAGTAGCAACACCGTAGTTTACTTTAGCATCTTTGAATGCTTGAGCTTTCCAAGGTCCATCGATAATAGCAGCTGTTTTACCTTCTTGGAATTGAGTTTGGATCAAGTTTCCAGCACCTTCAGTATCTTGCATACCTTTAGGCCATTTTTCGTACCAAGATTTAGCGTAGTTGATACCTGCAATAGCACCGTCGGTTGCAAGACCGATGTCTTTAGGATCTTTACCGTTTTGTCCGAATACGTAACCACCGTTACCAGCAAGGAGTCCGTATGCGTAGTAGAAGTTTGTCCAGTCAGCTAGGAAGGCAGTAGTTTTGCCATCTTCACCAGCGAAAGCGTATTTGCTGTCTTTAGCAAGGTTTTCCAAGTCAGCAAAAGTTTTTGGAGCTTCTTTTACCAAGTCTTTGTTATAGTACAAAACGAGTGATTCGATAACAGCTGGAGCACCATAGACTTTACCGTCAGCAGCTGTTACAAGAGATTTAGTTTTATCATCTGTTTTAGCGCCGTCGCTCAATTTCACTTCTGAAAGTTGTCCGTCAGTACCAAGGCTACCTACACGGTCGTATGGAGCCATCATAACGTCAGGAGCTTGACCTGATTGGTTGTCAAGAGAAAGTTTGTCAAGACCACCCATTTGGTCACCAGATTTGATGTTAACTGTTGTTCCTGATTGTTCTTTATAAGCTTTAGCAACTGTTTCAGCATAAGCTTTGTATTGGTCTTCAACGTAAAGAGTGATTTCTTTTGCTTCAGATGAACCAGAATCAGCAGGCTTATCAGCAGTTTTGCTTCCGCAAGCTACCAAAAGCAAGCTAGCAAGTGTAGCAGTTCCAAGCACAGCAGCGCTCTTCATGAATTTAGATGACATAGTGTATTCCTCCTAAAGAATAACAAATTTTATAATGAGGAAACGCAAACGTTTTCCTTTATGGGACTAGTATAGCACAATCGGAAAGCGGTTGCAAGTATTTTTTGTAAAAATTTTTAAAAAAATTGTAAAAAAAGTAACCGCTTTATCGTTTTATATATAGAAGAAAAATCAAATATCACTTTTGTTTTAAATTTTAAAAAAGTTGAGAAAACGATTGCCTAATTTACAAATGGAAATTAAAGAGATTTGTTACTTTCTTTCCAGTACATAAGATAAGTGAAACCCTTATTCCTATTTTATTTGCTTCCGGAAAGAATATATATACGAGTAAGAAGAAAAACTTTTTAAAAAATAATCAAAAAGTTTTTTAAAACCGCTTGCATTTATCAAGAAAATGAGATATACTAATCATAGCGCAAACGTTTGCGTTCGTAAAAATGTAATATCTAACTATAAACACATGAGGTGCTTATTATGAAAAAACGTCAAAGTGGTGTGTTGATGCACATTTCTTCTCTTCCAGGAGCATACGGAATCGGATCATTTGGTAAAAGTGCTTACGACTTCGTTGATTTCTTGGTTCGTACAAAACAACGTTACTGGCAAATCCTTCCGCTAGGAACAACTAGTTACGGAGATTCTCCTTACCAATCTTTCTCAGCCTTTGCAGGGAACACTCATTTTATCGATTTAGATATCTTGGTAGAACAAGGCTTGTTGCAAGCAAGTGACCTTGAAGGGGTTGACTTTGGTAGCGATGCGTCTGAAGTTGATTATGCGAAAATCTACTATGCACGTCGTCCTCTTTTAGAAAAAGCGGTAAAACGTTTCTTGGAAGTAGGAGATGTTAAAGATTTTGAGAAATTTGCTAAAGACAACCAATCATGGCTTGAACTCTTCGCAGAGTATATGGCTATCAAAGAGCATTTTGACAATCTTGCTTGGACAGAATGGCCAGATGCAGATGCTCGTGCTCGTAAAGCTTCAGCACTTGAAAGTTACCGTGAGCAATTGGCGGATAAGTTGGTTTATCACCGTGTGACTCAATACTTCTTCTTCCAACAATGGTTGAAATTGAAAGCCTACGCTAACGACAACCACATCGAAATCGTTGGGGACATGCCAATCTACGTAGCGGAAGATTCAAGCGATATGTGGGCAAATCCACACCTCTTCAAGACAGATGTCAACGGTAAGGCTACTTGTATCGCAGGATGCCCACCAGATGAGTTTTCTGCAACTGGTCAGCTTTGGGGTAACCCAATCTATGACTGGGAAGCAATGGACAAAGACGGATACAAATGGTGGATTGAACGCTTGCGTGAAAGCTTCAAAATCTACGATATCGTTCGTATCGACCACTTCCGTGGCTTCGAATCTTACTGGGAAATCCCTGCTGGTTCCGATACAGCAGCACCTGGTGAGTGGGTCAAAGGTCCTGGCTACAAGCTTTTTGCAGCTGTTAAGGAAGAACTTGGTGAGTTAAACATCATCGCAGAAGACCTTGGCTTCATGACTGATGAAGTTATCGAATTGCGTGAACGTACTGGCTTCCCAGGAATGAAGATTCTTCAATTTGCCTTCAACCCAGAAGACGAAAGTATCGATAGCCCACACTTGGCACCTGCTAACTCAGTTATGTACACAGGAACACACGATAACAATACGGTCCTTGGTTGGTATCGTAACGAGATCGATGATGCGACTCGTGAGTACATGGCTCGCTATACGAACCGTAAAGAATACGAAACAGTGCCACATGCTATGCTTCGTACAGTCTTTTCATCAGTTAGCTTCATGGCAATTGCAACTATGCAAGATTTGCTAGAATTGGATGAGGCAGCTCGCATGAACTTCCCATCTACCCTTGGTGGAAACTGGTCTTGGCGTATGACTGAAGATCAATTGACACCAGCTGTCGAGGAAGGTTTGCTTGACTTGACAACAATCTATCGCCGAATCAATGAAAATTTGGTAGAATTAAAGAAATAATACAATATCAGGAGACACCTTAAACATGTTATCACTACAAGAATTTGTACAAAATCGTTACAATAAAACCATTGCAGAATGTAGCAATGAAGAGCTTTACCTTGCTCTTCTTAACTACAGCAAGCTTGCAAGCAGCAAAAAACCAGTTAACACTGGTAAGAAAAAAGTTTACTACATCTCAGCTGAGTTCCTGATTGGTAAACTCTTATCAAACAACTTGATTAACCTTGGTCTTTACGACGATGTTAAAAAAGAACTTGCAGCTGCAGGTAAAGACTTGATCGAAGTTGAAGAAGTTGAATTGGAACCATCTCTTGGTAATGGTGGTTTGGGACGTTTGGCTGCCTGCTTTATCGACTCAATTGCGACTCTTGGTTTGAACGGTGACGGTGTTGGTCTTAACTACCACTACGGTCTTTTCCAACAAGTTCTTAAAAATAACCAACAAGAAACAATTCCAAATGCATGGTTGACAGAGCAAAACTGGTTGGTTCGCTCAAGCCGTAGCTACCAAGTACCATTTGCCCACTTCACATTGACATCAACTCTTTACGATCTTGATGTTCCTGGTTACAAGACAGAAACGAAGAACCGCTTGCGTTTGTTTGACTTGGATTCAGTTGATTCTTCAATCATTAAAGACGGTATCAACTTTGATAAGACAGACATCGCTCACAACTTGACTCTTTTCCTTTACCCAGATGATAGTGACCGTCAAGGTGAATTGCTCCGTATCTTCCAACAATACTTCATGGTTTCAAACGGTGCGCAATTGATCATCGACGAAGCAATCGAAAAAGGAAGCAACTTGCATGACCTTGCTGACTACGCAGTTGTACAAATCAACGATACTCACCCATCAATGGTTATCCCTGAATTGATCCGTCTTTTGACTGCACGTGGTATCGAGCTTGACGAAGCAATCTCAATCGTTCGTAGCATGACTGCCTACACTAACCACACAATCCTTGCTGAAGCTCTTGAAAAATGGCCTCTTGAATTCTTGCAAGAAGTGGTTCCTCACTTGGTACCAATCATCGAAGAATTGGACCGTCGCGTGAAAGCAGAATACAAAGATCCAGCTGTTCAAATCATCGATGAGAGCGGACGTGTTCACATGGCTCACATGGATATCCACTACGGATACAGTGTTAACGGGGTTGCAGCACTTCATACTGAAATCTTGAAGAACTCTGAGTTGAAAGCTTTCTACGACCTTTACCCAGAAAAATTCAACAACAAAACAAACGGTATCACGTTCCGTCGTTGGCTCATGCATGCTAACCCAAGCTTGTCTCACTACTTGGATGAGATTCTTGGAGATGGTTGGCACCATGAAGCTGATGAGCTTGAAAAACTCTTGTCTTACGAAGACAAAGCAGCTGTCAAAGAAAAATTGGAAAGCATCAAGGCTCACAATAAACGTAAATTGGCTCGTCACTTGAAAGAACACCAAGGTGTAGAAATCAATCCAAACTCTATCTTTGACATCCAAATCAAACGTCTTCACGAGTACAAACGCCAACAAATGAACGCTTTGTACGTGATCCACAAATACCTTGACATCAAAGCTGGTAACATCCCTGCTCGCCCAATTACAATCTTCTTTGGTGGTAAAGCAGCTCCAGCCTACACAATCGCTCAAGATATCATCCACTTGATCCTTTGCATGTCAGAAGTTATTGCTAACGATCCAGCAGTAGCTCCACACTTGCAAGTGGTTATGGTTGAAAACTACAACGTTACTGCAGCAAGCTTCCTTATCCCAGCATGTGATATCTCAGAACAAATCTCACTTGCTTCTAAAGAAGCTTCAGGTACTGGTAACATGAAATTCATGTTGAACGGAGCTTTGACTCTTGGTACTATGGACGGTGCTAACGTGGAAATCGCTGAGTTGGTTGGCGACGAAAACATCTACATCTTCGGTGAAGATTCAGAAACTGTTATCGACCTTTACGCAAAAGCAGCTTACAAATCAAGCGAATTCTACGCTCGTGAAGCTATCAAACCATTGGTTGACTTCATCGTTAGCGATGCAGTTCTTGCAGCTGGAAACAAAGAGCGCTTGGAACGTCTTTACAATGAATTGATCAACAAAGACTGGTTCATGACTCTTCTTGACTTGGAAGACTATATCAAGGTTAAAGAACAAATGTTGGCTGACTACGAAGACCGTGACGCATGGTTGGATAAAGTCATCGTTAACATTTCTAAAGCAGGATTCTTCTCATCTGACCGTACAATCGCTCAGTACAACGAAGATATCTGGCACTTGAACTAATAATTACATAATTTAAACCCGTACCTCGAAGGTGCGGGTTTTGTATTATCTAAAAAATTTATTTACAGTGCTTTCCCAACAAGAATTTCTGATTCAATGGTAATCTCTGTCAGTTGGCTCCAATCAATCTTGCTCTGGTCGACGTGAAAGAGGAGAGGCGTCATGCTGCGTAGGGCTTGAAGCTGCTCTGCTGTGATAGTCTTAGTCAGAGAGGCCGTTTGGCTAGATAGGATGGTAAAGTGTTCTTGGAAATGATTTTTGATATCTTGGTTGGAATAATCTTTGTTTGTCAGCTGGTCCTGTACCCTTTGACGGATTTCCTTGAGGTGATTTTCAGTTGGGATGACCTTTATCAAGATACCGTCTTTGGATAAAACGCGACGAAATTCTCCATAGTTGGCAGGTGAAAAAATATCAAGCAGAATATCCATGCTGGCGTCTTTTATAGGAAGACGAGCCAGGTCGCCAACGAACCAATTGACTGCCCAGTTAGGTTCGCTCTTGGCAGCAATTTGGACGGAATCTTTGGAGATGTCAAAGGCATAGAAGGTTTTGTCAGGATGATTTTCCTGGAGTTTTCGAGAATAGAAGCCTTCGCCACATCCAATATCCAAAATTGTTTCGGTATTTTCTGAACTTGCAAGTAAATCAGAAATTGCATCTAAAATAGCCTGATAAAAGCCAGCTTCTAGGATTTGCTGACGGTTTTGAAAGTTTTCCTTGTCGTAGTTGGCAGATTGCTTGATTTGAGGAGCCAGATTGACATAGCCGAATTTTGCTAGGTCAAAAGAATGGCGATTGTTACATTTGAGACTACCCTCTACCAGAGTTAGATTTTCTTGGCAGATAGGGCAGGCAAAGGCAGTCGCAGAAGCGAAGCGCTGAAGTTTGGGTTTGAGGTTTGTATTCATAGTTTAAGTCTAGCAAAAAAAGGACTGGATGGCAAATGCCTCCAGTCTTCTTTTTAATATGTAAGAACAAAGTATTTTTTCTTACCACGACGGATAACAGTCAGTTCGTTTTCTAACTTATCTGCATCACTCAAGACATAGTCAAGGTCTTGGATACGGTCGCCATTTACGTAGATAGCTCCATTTTGGACATCTTCACGGGCTTGGCGTTTTGAGTTAACCATACCAGATGAAACAAGGAGTTCCACGATATTGTGGTTTTCATCTGCTTGAACTTGGTAGTTTGGTACTCCACGAAGTCCTTGTTTGAGTTCTTTGACAGAAAGGTTTTTGATGTTTCCTGCAAAGAGTTGCTCAGTGATGTTGAGGGCTTCTTTGTAGGCTTCTTCGCCGTGAACAAGTGTGACAACTTCACGAGCCAAGACTTTTTGAGCCAAGCGTTCGTGTGGCGCAGCCTCAAACTGTTTGCGGATGTCTTCAATCTCATCAAGTGATAAGAAAGTAAAGATTTTCAAGAAGCGAACAGCGTCAGCGTCCATGACATTCATCCAGAATTGGTACATTTCGTATGGAGAAGTCTTTTCAGGGTTGAGCCAGACTGCGTTTCCTTCTGATTTACCAAATTTCTTACCAGTTGCATCTGTAATCAATGGAACAGTGATAACGTGACCGGTCTTGTCAGCTTTACGACGAAGCAATTCGGTACCAGCTGTCATATTTCCCCACTGGTCAGAACCACCGATTTGAAGCGTTACATTGTGGTCCTGGTTAAGGACGAAGAAGTCGTAACCTTGCATGATTTGGTAAGCAAACTCAGTGTAAGAAATTCCTGTTTCGATCCGTTTTTTCACAGACTCTTTGCTCATCATATAGTTGACAGTGAAGTATTTGCCGATATCACGGAGGAAGTCAATGAAGCTGATGCTGCCAAACCAGTCGTAGTTGTTGACCATGACAGCTTTATTTTCACCATTTTCAAAGTCAAGAAAACGAGAAAGTTGTCCTTGGATAGACTTGACCCAGCCATCTACTGTGTCTTTTGTTTGGAGACTACGTTCAGCATCTTTGAAGGACGGATCTCCGATGAGACCTGTAGCACCGCCAACGAGCGCATAAGGTTTGTGACCTGCTAGCTGCAAGCGACGACTTGTCAAGATTGCGACAAGGTGGCCTAGGTGAAGGCTGTCAGCAGTTGGATCGTAGCCAGTATAATAAGAAACTTGACCTTCTTCTAGGGCTTTACGCAAAGCTTCTTCATCAGTCGTTTGAAAAATCAAACCACGCTCTTTTAGCTCATCAAAAATGTGCATATGTCTTTTCTCCTTTTTAAAATTATTGTTTCTAACTATTGTATCACAAACTTGGGCAATAGCCTAGTAGAATAGGGAAGAAAGTGGCTATTTTATTGAAAGTGTACCTTTTATGGTATAATGAATAGAGTGAGGAAATCCATGCAAAATCAATTAAAGAGAAAAGTGCTGGCATTTTTCCAGCAAGTAAAATCAAACATAAATCATAAAAAATCAGAGAAAGTCTTAGAAGCGAAGAAGTCGGATGGAACAGTTGGGAAGTTCCTGCCTATCTTAGGTAGCATTTTGGCTGCTATCAAGGGAGTTTTGAATACCCTCTTTATTATAGGCTTTATCGGTGGGCTTTTTGGGGCAGGTGTGGCTCTTGGTTATGGAGTTGCTTTGTTTGATAAGGCTAAGGTTCCGCAAGCGGAGGAGCTGGTTAAGCAGGTTAAAGATGTTTCTTCTATATCAGAAATTGTCTATGCAGATGGAAGCGTTATTGCTTCTATCGAGAGTGACCTACTGAGAACTTCGGTCTCATCTGAGGAAATATCGGACAATCTCAAAAAGGCTATCGTTGCAACTGAGGATGAACATTTTCTTGAACATAAAGGGGTTGTGCCAAAGGCTGTGATTCGGGCGACTTTAGGAACCTTTGCAGGTCTGGGTTCATCTAGTGGAGGTTCTACCTTAACCCAACAGTTAATCAAGCAACAAGTAGTTGGAGATGCTCCAACTCTAGCAAGGAAGGCAACAGAAATTGTCGATGCACTTGCTTTAGAAAGAGTGATGGGGAAGGATGAAATCCTAACTGCTTATCTCAATATCGCTCCTTTTGGCCGAAATAATAAGGGACAGAATATTGCAGGTGCTCAGCAGGCAGCAGAGGGTATTTTTGGTGTAGATGCTAGTCAGTTGACTGTTCCTCAAGCAGCATTTTTAGCAGGACTACCGCAAAGTCCTATTATCTATTCTCCCTATGAAAATACGGGTACTATTAAGAGCGATGAAGATTTAGAACTAGGCTTGAAGCGGGCCAAGGATGTTCTTTATAATATGTATCGTACGGGATCCTTAACAAAGGAAGAATACAATCAGTATAAGGATTACAATATCAAACAAGATTTTTTGCCATCAGGTTCTGTTAATGTTGTTTCAAGAGATTACCTTTACTATACTGCTATGGCTGAAGCGATAGACCGGATGTACGATTATTTGGTCCAACAAGATAATGTTCCCAGTCAAGAGCTGAAAAATGAAGCTATTCAGAAGGCGTATCGTAAACGAGCTGAGCAAGAATTAAGTACAGGTGGTTATAAGATTATGACTACTATTAATAAAAAAGTTCATACTGCCATGCAGAATGCAGTAGCCAGATATGGGTCTCTACTAGATGATGGAACAGGTCGTGTAGAAGTAGGGAATGTCTTGATGGACAACCAAACAGGTGCTATCTTGGGCTTTGTAGGTGGTCGCAATTATCAAGAAAATCAAAACAATCATGCCTTTGACACCAAGCGCTCACCAGCTTCCACTACCAAGCCCTTGCTGGCCTACGGGATTGCTATTGATCAGGGCTTGATGGGAAGTGAGACGATTCTGTCTAACTATCCAACAAACTTTGCCAATGGCAACCCGATTATGTATGCTAATAGCAAGGGGACAGGAATGATGACCTTGGGAGAAGCCTTGAACTATTCATGGAATATCCCGGCTTACTGGACCTATCGTATGCTCCGTGAAAAGGGTGTTGATGTCAAAGGTTATATGGAAAAGATGGGTTACGAGATTCCTGAGTACGATATTGAGAGCCTGCCAATGGGTGGTGGTATTGAAGTCACAGTTGCCCAGCATACCAATGGCTATCAGACCTTGGCAAATAACGGAGTTTATCATCAGAAACATGTGATTTCTAAAATTGAAGCATCAGATGGTAGAGTGGTATATGAGTATCAAGATAAACCGGTTCAAGTCTACTCAAAAGCTACTGCGACAATTATGCAGAGCTTGTTGCGAGAAGTTCTATCCTCTCGTGTGACAACAACCTTTAAACCGAATTTAACTTCTTTAAATTCGACATTAGCTAATGCAGATTGGATTGGGAAGACTGGTACAACCAACCAAGACGAAAATATGTGGCTTATGCTTTCTACTCCTAAATTAACTTTAGGTGGTTGGATTGGGCATGATGATAATCATTCATTATCTCGTAGAGCAGGCTATTCCAATAATTCTAATTATATGGCTCACTTGGTTAATGCCATCCAAGAGTCTGAACCTGGAATTTGGGGGAACGAGCGCTTCGCTTTAGATTCTAGTGTAGTAAAATCCGAAGTCTTGAAATCAACAGGTCAAAAACCAGGTAAGGTTTCTGTTGAAGGAAAAGAGGTAGATGTCACAGGTTCGACTGTTACCAGCTATTGGGCTAATAAGGCAGGAGCGCCAGCGACCAGTTATCGCTTTGCTATTGGTGGAAGTGATGCGGATTATAAGAATGCTTGGTCTAGTATCGTGGGGAGTCTACCAACTCCATCAAGCTCCAGCAGTTCAAGTAATAGCTCTAGTGACAGTAATAACTCAAGTGCTACACGATCTTCTTCAAGGATAAGACGATAAGTTCTATGAACTATGCTAAATGAAGTGGCCAATCAATGGATTGCCACTTTTTTCTTTTTCCCTTTCGTGTTACAATAAAGGTATGAATCAGTATCAGAAAAAGATTGTTAAAGGAACCATTTACTCGCTCCTATCCGGCTTAATTTGGGGAATCTGTGGGATTTTAGGAGAGTATTTCTTTACTCACTATCAGGTATCTTCTGGTTGGATTACCTCTATGCGTTTGACACTGGCAGGGAGTCTTGTGCTCATTTGGTCTGTAATGCAAGTAAAATCACAAGTGTTAGATATCTGGCGAGACAAGAAAAATTACCTGCCCTTTTTGGCCTATGCTATTTTGGGAATTTTCTCAGTTCAGTATTTTTTCTATCTCTGTGTAGAATATTCAAATGCTGCGACAGCAACTATTTTACAGTTTATCAGTCCTGTCTTTATCCTCTTTTATAATCGTTTGGTTTATAAAAAACGAGCGTCAAAAAGCGCTATTTTCTATGTTCTGATTGCTATGCTGGGTGTGTGCTTGATGGCGACAAAGGGAGATCTCTCTCAGTTATCCATGACGCCACTAGCTCTTATAACAGGTCTGTTGAGTGCTATGGGGGTTATGTTTAATGTTATCCTGCCCCAACCTTTCGCGAAGCGCTATGGTTTTGTACCCACGGTTGGGTGGGGGATGATTTTGGCAGGTTTATTTAGCAATGTCCTTTCGCCGGTTTATCAGCTTTCCTTTACTCTTGATATTTGGAGTATCTTGATTTGCCTCATTATTGCTTTCTTTGGGACGGCTTTTGCCTTTTTCATTTCCATGAAGGCTGTGTCCTTGGTTTCTCCCTTGGTGGTTTCTGTTATTAGTGCCAGTGAACCTCTCTCTTCTGCCCTTTTGAGTGTTTTATTTTTAGGCTTGGTAGTGGATTGGTCCCTTCTTCTAGCTATGGCCCTGATTATTTTACCCATGATTTTCCTATCGGTAGAAGAAGCGAAAGAAAGTAAATAAAAAGTCTTTTCTTAATTCTAAAAGTGTGCTATACTAGAATAGTCAATAAAACACGGGGAGATAGTTGTGAAGAGTGTTTTTAGGTTGTATCGGTAGGGGCTTGCTTTTACCGACAGCACGTTTTATCTCACATCCCTAAAAATCATACCTAAAAACAAACAAAAAGGCTTCAAATTTGAGGCCTTTTTTGGTAGAATAGGTATCATTAAAATGAACTAGGAGGCGCTTATGACTGCCACAAAAATGAACGCTCAAGAAATTATCCAATTTATCGCCAATGCTGAAAAGAAAACTAGTGTTAAAGTAACTTTTGAGGGAGAACTTGCAATTGTTGTACCTAGCTCTGTTGTTAAACTAGGGAATGTCTTATTCGGAGACTGGAAGGATGTCGCTCCGCTTCTCGATGGTTTGGTAGAAAATCAAGACTATGTTGTTGAGCAAGATGCGCGTAATTCTGCAGTTCCTTTGCTAGATAAACGTACTATCAATGCTCGTATCGAGCCAGGTGCTATTATCCGTGACCAGGTAGAAATTGGTGACAATGCTGTCATCATGATGGGAGCAGTTATCAATATCGGTGCTGAAATTGGTGCAGGAACCATGATTGATATGGGGGCTATCCTTGGTGGCCGTGCTATCGTTGGGAAAAACAGCCACGTTGGTGCAGGTGCAGTTTTGGCAGGTGTGATTGAGCCAGCTAGCGCTGAACCAGTTCGTGTCGGAGATAATGTTCTTATCGGTGCCAATGCAGTGGTTATCGAAGGAGTCCAAATCGGTAGTGGTTCAGTTGTCGCAGCAGGAGCTATTGTTACCCAAGATGTCCCAGAAAACGTGGTAGTAGCAGGTGTTCCAGCTCGCATTATCAAAGAGATTGATGCCCAAACTCAACAAAAAACAGCGCTAGAAGATGCGCTTCGCACCTTATAATTGCAAATGCTAAATAGAGGCGGAACTCTTTTTCCAGCCTCTTTCTGCTATATAGGAGGACAGATAGATGTTAGATTTGATTCAGACTAGACGAGATTTGCATCAGATTCCAGAGATTGGCTTGGAGGAGTTCAAGACTCATGCTTATTTGCTGGATGTGATTGAGAAATTGACTGCGGGCAAGGATTTTGTCCAAGTTCGTACTTGGCGGACAGGTATTTTGGTTTATTTGCAGGGAAGTCAGCCAGAGCGAACCGTTGGTTGGAGAACAGATATTGACGGCCTGCCTATCATCGAACAAACAGGCCTGCCTTTCGCTTCTCAGCACCAAGGTTGCATGCACGCTTGTGGACATGATTTCCACATGACCATTGCCTTGGGCTGTCTTGAGCGAGCCCTTGAGGAGCAACCAAAGAACAATCTGCTCTTCCTATTTCAGCCTGCAGAAGAAAATGAAGCTGGTGGGATGCTCATGTATGAGGATGGTGCTTTTGGAGACTGGTTGCCAGACCAGTTCTATGGTCTCCATGTTCGTCCAGATCTGAAGGTTGGACAGATTGCGACCAATACTCATACACTTTTTGCAGGGACTTGTGAGGTGAAGATTCGTTTCAAAGGAAAAGGCGGCCATGCAGCCTTTCCACATGAAGCCAATGACGCCTTGGTAGCGGCTAGTTACTTTGTGACCCAAGTACAGTCAGTTATCAGCCGCAATGTCAACCCAATCGAGGGAGCAGTGGTGACCTTTGGCCTGTTCCAAGCTGGAACAACCAACAATGTCATCACAGATACAGCATTTTTACATGGAACCATTCGGGCCTTGACTCAAGATATGAGCCTCTTGGTGCAAAAAAGAGTTA
Source organism: Streptococcus sp. 714 (assembly GCF_013277115.1). Lineage (GTDB taxonomy): Bacteria > Bacillota > Bacilli > Lactobacillales > Streptococcaceae > Streptococcus. The sequence continues at coordinate 17,564 of NZ_VMMH01000009.1, read as the reverse complement.
AAACAGTTGCAGAAGGGGTTGCAGCTGCCTTTGATATGGAAGTCGAAGTAGAACTCAAACAAGGTGGATACTTGCCTGTTGAGAACAATCCAGCCTTGGCGAGTGAACTGATGGACTTCTTTGTAGAAAAAGATGGAATCGAGTTGATTGATATCGAGCCTGCTATGACAGGTGAAGACTTTGGTTACCTCCTTTCGAAGGTTGATGGCGTTATGTTTTGGCTGGGTATCGATAGTCCCTACGCCCTTCATCACCCTCAGATGAGTCCCAAGGAAGAAGCCTTAGCTATTGGGGTGGATGCGGTCTCTAGTTTCCTGAAAAAGAAGGCGGCAGAGTAGAGGAATTGGCTATGAAATCGGAATTACGCAAGCAAGTCTTGCAGGAAATGAAGGCTATCCCTAGAGAGCAAAAACAGGCTATGGATCAAGCTTTAACGGATCAATTTTTGAAACATCTCTTCTACCAAGAAGCCAAGGTTATCGCAACCTATCTCTCTTTTCCTCATGAGTTTCAAACGCAGGAACTGATTGAGCAGGCTCTGAGGGATGGTAAGAAGATTCTGATACCAAAAACCTATCCCAAGGGGCGCATGGACTTTGTAGTTTATGATCCGCAACAACTGGTCAAAACTTCCTTTGGATTACTGGAACCACAGGGGAATTTGGAAGTTGTGGCTGCCTCTCAGATTGATTTGATTCATGTTCCAGGGCTGGCTTTTACGACGGAAGGATATCGGATTGGCTATGGCGGAGGTTATTATGACCGCTATCTGGAACATTTTACTGGCCATACTTTGAGTACGGTTTATCATTATCAAGTTCAGGACTTTATCCCTGAAAACCATGATATTCCTGTTCAGGAGGTATTAATTGATGAAGGAAATCTTTGATAGGCGTTACCCTGTGACGAGTTTTTTCCTCTTAGTGACAATCTTGGTATTTCTACTAATGTTGGTGACCACAGGAGGAAACTTTGACAGGGCAGATACCTTATTTCGATTTGGAGCTATGTATGGGCCTGCTATTCGCCTCTTTCCTGAGCAGATTTGGCGTCTCTTCTCTGCCATTTTTGTTCATATTGGGTGGGAACATTTTATTGTCAATATGCTTTCGCTTTATTATCTTGGAAGGCAGATAGAGGAGATTTTCGGATCCAAGCAGTTTTTCTTTCTCTATCTCTTATCAGGAATGATGGGTAATCTCTTTGTTTTTGTATTTAGTCCCAAATCCTTAGCAGCAGGAGCCTCTACTTCTCTTTATGGGCTTTTTGCCGCGATTATCATTCTTCGCTATGCTACGCGTAATTCTTATATCCAACAGCTAGGACAGTCTTATTTGACACTTTTTGTGATTAACATTATTGGAAGTGTTCTGATTCCCGGCATTAGCCTAGCTGGTCATGTTGGCGGTGCAGTAGGAGGGGCCTTTTTAGCAGTTATTTTTCCAGTTCGAGGTGAAAGACGGATGTATAGCTCTAGTCAGAGATTAGGAGCGGTAGTCTTGTTTGTAGGACTCGCAGTTTTGCTTTTCTACAAGGGAATGGGGTTGTGACGAACCTGGAAGAAAATTTATGTAATGAAAAAAGATAAGGCATTTTTTGAACCTTATCTTTTTATTTTATTCCTTCTCAGCCAATTCTTTTCCAAGTTGGATGAGGTATTCTTTCAAGTCATCTTTGACTTGTGGATGTTTGAGGGCGTAGTCAATAGATGTTTTCATAAAGCCAAACTTATCCCCAACGTCGTAACGAGCTCCTGTAAATTCACGGGCGAAAACACGTTGTGTTTTATTAAGCGTATCAATAGCGTCGGTAAGCTGGATTTCATTTCCAGCACCAGGAGTTTGATTTTCTAAGATATCAAAAATTTCAGGTGTGAGTAGATAGCGACCGATGATTGCTAAATCACTTGGTGCATCTTCGGGAGCTGGTTTTTCAACGAAAGTTTCAACGCTGTAGAGTCCATTACTTCCTTCGCCTTGAGGAGCAATGACTCCATATGATGAAACGTCTTCGTGTGGTACGGGCATAACAGCAATAGTTGATGCGTGTGTCTTTTCATAATCATTCATCAGTTGTTTTGTCAAAGGAACGGCATTCTCATCTGTGATGTCCATAAGATCGTCACCCAGCATAACAACGAAGGGCTCATTCCCTACAAAAGCTTTGGCTTGTAAGACCGCATCTCCAAGACCACGAGGGTGAGTTTGGCGAATGAAATGGAGGCGCATGCCAGTTGCTTCATCTACTAGTTTTAACAGATCCGTTTTTCCTTTTTCTTTGAGGTTGTACTCAAGCTCAAAATTTGAGTCAAAGTGGTCCTCAATAGAACGTTTTGACTTACCAGTGACAACTAGAATATCTTCAATGCCTGATTTAAGAGCTTCTTCTACGATAAATTGGATAGTTGGTTTGTCTACAATTGGTAACATTTCTTTGGCAAGGGCCTTGGTTGCTGGTAAAAATCGAGTCCCGAGTCCAGCGGCAGGGATGATTGCTTTTCTAACTTTTGATGACATAAGAATCCTTTCTTTAGAGGGTTAAGACCACTCATTTTCTGCTTTAAATTCATTGTTCATGATGTCATAAATGGCATCTTTGATATTGGTTCCGTGGTAAATAACTTGGTAAATGGCTTGTGTAATTGGCATATAGACTCCAAGTTCTTGCGCTAGTTCATAGGCTGCTCGAGTCGTTGAGATTCCTTCAATCACCATGCCCATATTGGCTTCGATATCAGCTAGGGATTCTCCACGACCAAGGGCGTCTCCAGCTCTCCAGTTACGAGAGTGGACGGAGGTTCCAGTTACGATCAAATCTCCCACACCAGATAAACCACTATAGGTCAATGGACTGGCACCGAGTGATACCCCTAGGCGGGTAATTTCTGCCAGGCCTCGAGCGATGATAGCTGCCTTAGCATTGTCACCAAATCCCAAACCATGTAAAGCTCCTGCACCGACAGCGATAATATTTTTGAGAGCACCGGCAGTTTCGACTCCAATAACATCCGTATTGGTATAAAGTCGGAAGTAGTGATTGCTAAAGAGCTCCTGAACGTATTGAGCTGTTTGCAAATCTTTGGAAGCAGCTGTGATTAAAGTCAGGTCACGCACAATGGTCTCTTCTGCATGGCTAGGCCCTGAGACAACGACAATATCACTGCGGAGCTCTTCAGGAATCTCTTCTTCAAGGATGGTTGATAATCGTTTATGGCTATCAGGCTCCAATCCTTTTGATGCGTGCATGATGATAGCCTTATGATCCAAGGTTTGTGCAACTTGTTGGGCAACAAGTCGTGTCACTTTTGTTGGGACAACAAACAAAATCGCATCCACATCTTTCAGTGCTTCAGCTAAGTCAGTGTAGGCGATAATATTTTCATCTAGAACGACATCTTTAAAGTAGTGCTTGTTAGTATGATAGGTATTAATTTCATTGATTTGCTCGGGAATATTTCCCCAGATACGTACCTCGTGTCCATTGTCATTTAAGACTTGTGAAAGGGCAGTTCCCCAAGAACCAGGCCCCAAGACGGCGATGGTTTGTTTTTCCATGATTTCCTCCTTAATAGAGTCCTTTTCATTATTCTATCATATTCTAGAGGATTTTGCACTTGCATTGCTGGGGGAGTGGTGGCTTTGTTACTTGAAAAATACATAAAAAACCGAGACGAAGTATTAAACTCTTAGTCTCGGTTTTGATATTTCTTAAAGAATAGCTAGGTTTATTTCAATTGATCTGTAATGTCTTTTGATAGCAACATTCCCAGATGATAAGTTTTATTGATGTAAGCAATGACATCATTGATATTTTCAGTTGTATGAATTTTCTCTTTGATGTCATCCCTAAAGGTTTCATCCTTCAAAAGTTGTTCTTGGTAGAGCCTTTGAAGTCTCTCCTTTTCATACTTATTGAGCAGAAAAAGGAACACCAAGCTAATCACAACGAGGATATAAGCATATTGGCTCATAGGAAATCTCCCTGTATGATAAAGAAGTAGAAATGAGTAGATTGAATTAGTCAATTCAAAGTAGCAGATCAAGTCAGCAAAATTTTGATAGGCTTCTAATCCAAAGTCCGTATAGGATTTGGTCTTAGTTACTTAAACTGCTTTACAATCAAGTAATTAAAAGCTTACGACATGAGCCTAACCAAATCAATATTATTTGGATTGGTGAATTAGTAAAGCGTTTAGGCAAATATCTCTGGTTACGACGTTCTGGGACATAAATCGATAATATTTATGTCCCAGAACTAGTGAAGCGCCTAGCCAAATCTCTGATAGGATTTGGCATTAGTTACTTAGATTGCTCCGCAATCAAGTAACTTTGGCGATTTACATCTTCTCTGGCGCTTCTACTCCAAGCAAGCGAAGGGCTTCTTTGAGAACAACTGCAGTTGCGTAGCTGAGGGCTAGACGGCTGTCGCGTTCTGGGCTTTCATCCAAGATGCGTGTATGTGCATAGTACTTGTTGAAGGCTTGAGCCAGGCTAATTGCAAATTTAGCAATGATAGAAGGTTCAAAGTTATCTGCCGCACGGTTGACAATACGTGGGAAGTCTTGGATGAGTTTAATGATTTCCCAGCTTTCAGCATCATTCAAGCTATAGTTGCCAGCTGTTTCACGTTTGAAATCGGCTTTGCGTAAGATAGATTGGATACGAGCGTAGGTGTATTGAACGTAAGGTCCAGTTTCACCTTCGAAGGATACCATGGCCTCTAGGTCAAAGTCATATCCGTTTGTACGGTCAGTCTTGAGGTCATAGAATTTAATGGCTCCAACCCCAACAGCATGCGCCACCTGGTCTTTATTTTCAAGTTCAGGATTTTTAGCCTCGATTTGGGCTTTGGCACGACTAACAGCCTCTGCAACTGTAGGTTCTAGCAAGATGACATTCCCTTTACGAGTAGAGAGCTTCTTCCCTTCTTTTGTAACCAAACCAAAAGGAACGTGAGTAATGTCGTCACTCCAGTCGTAGCCCATCTCTTTCAAGACAGCCTTGAGTTGTTTAAAGTGGGCAGATTGCTCTTGACCAACGACGTAGATAGATTTAGCAAATTGGTATTCGTTTTTACGGTAAAGAGCTGCAGCCAAGTCACGTGTAATATAGAGAGTTGCACCATCAGATTTCTTGATGAGGGCTGGATGTTCAATTCCATATTTCTCAAGATTCACAACTTGGGCACCTTCTGACTCCACAAGAAGGCCTTTTTCAGAAAGAATGTCTACAACTGCATCCATCTTATCGTTGTAGAAGGCTTCTCCGTTATAGCTGTCAAATTCGACTTGCAATTCATCGTAAAGGCGGTTAAATTCTACCAAACTTTCATCACGGAACCATTGCCAAAGAGCAAGAGCTTCCTCATCTCCATTCTCCAGTTTACGGAACCATTCGCGCGCTTCTTCATCCAAGCTAGAGTCATTTTCAGCTTCAGCATTGATGCGGACATAGAGTTTAAGAAGTTCATCAATTGGATGAGCTTTTACAGCTTCTTCGTTGCCCCATTTTTTGTAGGCAACAATCAACATCCCAAACTGTTTACCCCAGTCTCCCAAATGATTGACCTTGACCGTTTGATAACCAATTTTTTGGAAAATATGTGACAAGCTATCTCCGATAACAGTTGAGCGCAGGTGACCGATAGAAAATGGTTTAGCGATATTAGGACTAGACATGTCGATCACAACATTTTCTTGTTTGCCAATATGTTGGTCAGCATAGTGTTCTTTTTCAGTGATAACAGCTTGCAATACTTGAGCAGAAATGGCAGATTTATCAAGGAAAAAGTTAACGTAAGGTCCTGTTGCGACAACCTTTTCAAAGGCTTGACTGTTAATTTTTTCAGCTAGTTCAGCTGCAATCATTTGTGGCGCTTTACGTTCGACTTTTGCAAGAGAAAAAGCAGGGAAAGCGATGTCTCCCATTTCTGAGTTTTTAGGGGTTTCCAGTAAATTTAAAATAGCCTCTTGGTCCAGGCTATCAATGATGCTAGCCAATTCGCTAGCAATCAATTCTTTTGTATTCATTAAGAGCTCCTTTTTGGACTTTTCTACTATTTTATCACAATTTTAAAGAAAGAAGAAAAAATTTTTGAAATCTCCTATTTTTTTGGTATAATATAGTTATAAAATTAGTTATAAATATTCACATAAGAGGATTTTATGAGAAAAAGAGATCGTCATCAGTTAATAAAAAAAATGATTACTGAGGAGAAATTAAGTACACAAAAAGAAATTCAAGATCGGTTGGAGGCGCACAATGTCTTTGTGACGCAGACAACCCTGTCTCGTGATTTGCGCGAAATCGGCTTGACCAAGGTCAAGAAAAATGATATGGTGTATTATGTACTAGCAAATGAGACAGAAAAGATTGATTTGGTGGAATTTTTGTCTCATCATTTAGAAGGTGTTGCAAGAGCAGAGTTTACCTTGGTACTTCATACCAAATTGGGCGAAGCCTCTGTTTTGGCAAATATTGTAGATGCAAACAAGGATGAATGGATTTTAGGAACAGTTGCTGGTGCCAATACCTTATTGGTCATTTGTCGAGACCAGCACGTTGCCAAACTCATGGAAGATCGTTTGCTAGATTTGATGAAAGATAAGTAAGGTCTTGGGAGTTGCTCTCAAGACTTATTTTTGACAAGGAGAGACGGAAAATGGCGACAGAAAAGCTATCACCCGGCATGCAACAGTATGTGGATATTAAAAAGCAATATCCAGATGCTTTTTTGCTCTTTCGGATGGGTGATTTTTATGAATTATTTTATGAGGATGCGGTCAATGCTGCGCAGACTCTGGAAATTTCCTTAACGAGTCGCAACAAGAATGCGGATAATCCGATTCCTATGGCGGGTGTTCCCTATCATTCTGCTCAGCAGTATATCGATGTGTTGATTGAGCAGGGCTATAAGGTAGCTATTGCAGAGCAGATGGAAGATCCTAAGCAAGCAGTTGGGGTTGTTAAACGAGAGGTTGTTCAGGTCATTACACCTGGGACAGTAGTCGATAGCACTAAGCCGGACAGTCAGAACAATTTCTTGGTTGCCCTAGACCGTGATGGCAGTCAGTTTGGCCTGGCTTATATGGATCTGGTGACCGGTGACTTTTATGTGACAGGTCTATTGGATTTCACGCTGGTTTGTGGGGAAATTCGTAATCTCAAGGCTCGAGAAGTGGTGCTGGGTTATGATTTGTCTGAGGCGGAAGAACAGATTCTCAGTCGCCAGATGAATTTGGTGCTTTCCTATGAAAAAGAAGGATTTGAGGATCTTCATTTACTGGATTCACGATTAGCAGCGGTGGAGCAAGCGGCAACTAGTAAGCTGCTCCAGTATGTTCACCGTACCCAGATGCGGGAATTGAACCACCTCAAGCCTGTTATCCGCTATGAAATCAAGGATTTCTTGCAGATGGATTATGCGACCAAGGCCAGTCTGGATTTGGTTGAGAATGCTCGTTCAGGTAAGAAGCAAGGCAGTCTTTTCTGGCTTTTGGATGAAACCAAAACAGCTATGGGCATGCGTCTCTTGCGTTCTTGGATTCATCGTCCCCTGATTGATAAGGAGCGAATCGTCCAACGTCAAGAAGTGGTGCAGGTCTTTCTTGATCACTTCTTTGAGCGCAGTGATTTGACAGATAGCCTCAAGGGTGTTTATGATATCGAACGCTTGGCTAGTCGTGTTTCTTTTGGCAAGACCAATCCAAAGGACCTCTTGCAGCTGGCGACTACCTTGTCCAGTGTGCCACGGATCCGTGCGATTTTAGAGGGGATGGAGCAACCTGCTCTAGCCTATCTTATCGCACAACTGGATGGAATCCCTGAGTTGGAGAGTTTGATTAGCGCAGCGATTGCTCCTGAAGCTCCTCATGTGATTACAGATGGGGGTATTATCCGGACGGGGTTTGATGAGACTTTGGATAAATACCGCCGAGTGCTCAGAGAAGGGACTAGCTGGATTGCTGAGATTGAGGCTAAGGAGAGAGAAAATTCTGGGATCAGTACCCTCAAGATTGACTACAATAAAAAGGATGGCTACTATTTCCATGTGACCAATTCGCAATTGGGAAATGTTCCAGCTCACTTTTTCCGCAAGGCGACGCTGAAAAACTCAGAACGCTTCGGTACCGAGGAATTAGCCCGTATCGAGGGAGATATGCTGGAGGCGCGTGAGAAGTCAGCCAATCTAGAATACGAAATCTTTATGCGTATTCGTGAAGAGGTCAGCAAGTACATTCAGCGTTTGCAGGCTCTAGCTCAAGGAATTGCGACGGTTGATGTTTTACAAAGCTTGGCAGTTGTAGCTGAAACCCAGCATTTGATTCGACCTGAATTCGGAGACGATTCACAGATCGATATCCAGAAAGGGCGCCATGCTGTCGTTGAAAAGGTCATGGGGGCTCAGACCTATATTCCTAATACGATTCAGATGGCAGAAGATACCAGTATTCAGCTGATTACAGGGCCGAACATGAGTGGGAAGTCAACCTACATGCGACAGTTAGCCATGACGGCTATTATGGCCCAGATGGGTTCCTATGTACCGGCAGAAAGTGCCCATTTGCCAATTTTCGATGCCATCTTTACCCGTATCGGAGCAGCAGATGATTTGGTTTCAGGTCAATCAACCTTTATGGTAGAGATGATGGAGGCCAACAATGCCATTTCGCATGCGACTCAGAATTCTTTGATTCTTTTTGATGAGTTAGGACGAGGAACTGCAACTTATGATGGGATGGCTCTTGCCCAGTCCATCATCGAATACATCCATGAGCACATCGGAGCCAAGACCCTCTTTGCGACCCACTACCATGAGTTGACTAGTCTGGAGTCTAGCTTGGAACACTTGGTCAATGTCCACGTGGCAACCTTAGAGCAGGATGGGCAGGTCACTTTCCTTCATAAGATTGAACCTGGACCAGCTGACAAATCCTACGGTATTCATGTGGCTAAGATTGCTGGTTTGCCAGCAGACCTTCTAGCAAGGGCGGATAAGATTTTGACGCAATTGGAGAGTCAGGGAACAGAGAGTCCTGCTCCAATGAGGCAGACAAGTGCTGTCACTGAACAAATTTCACTATTTGATACGCCTGAAGACCATCCTATCCTAGCAGAATTAGCTAAATTGGACATTTACAATATGACACCTATGCAGGCTATGAATGTCTTGGTCGAGTTAAAACAGAAACTATAAAGAGAAAATTACTAGTCATTCTAGCTGTATCAAGGAGACTTCTTTGACAAGTTCCCACTTTTTTGCTAGAATAACATCACACAAACAGAATGAGAAGGAGCTGACACATTGTCGCTCCCTTTTGTCTATTTTTTAAGGAGAAAATATGCTGATTCAGAAAGTAAAAACCTACAAGTGGCAGGCACTGGCCTCGCTTCTGATGACAGGCTTGATGGTTGCTAGTTCACTTCTGCAACCGCGTTATCTGCAGGAAGTGTTAGACGCCCTCCTTGCTGGGAAATATGAAGCCATTTATAGTATAGGGGCTTGGTTAATTGGTGTGGCCTTGGTCGGTCTAGTTGCTGGTGGTCTTAATGTTGTCCTTGCAGCCTATATTGCTCAAGGAGTTTCATCCGATCTTCGGGAGGATGCCTTCCGTAAAATCCAAACCTTTTCTTATGCCAATATTGAACAATTTAATGCGGGAAATCTAGTCGTTCGCATGACAAACGATATTAATCAGATTCAGAACGTGGTCATGATGACCTTCCAAATTCTTTTCAGACTCCCTCTCTTGTTCATCGGTTCGTTTATCCTTGCGGTTCAAACCCTTCCTTCGCTGTGGTGGGTAATTGTTCTCATGGTGATCTTAATTTTTGGTTTGACTGCTGTTATGATGGGGATGATGGGGCCACGTTTTGCCAAGTTTCAAACCCTTCTTGAACGCATCAATGCTATTGCCAAGGAAAATCTGCGCGGTGTTCGAGTGGTCAAGTCCTTTGTCCAAGAAAAAGAGCAGTTTACTAAGTTTACAGAGGTCTCAGACGAGCTTCTTGGTCAAAATCTTTACATTGGTTATGCCTTTTCAGTAGTGGAACCCTTTATGATGTTAGTTGGCTATGGAGCGGTCTTCCTCTCTATTTGGCTGGTTGCAGGGATGGTCCAGTCGGATCCTTCTGTTGTTGGTTCCATTGCTTCCTTTGTCAATTACCTAAGCCAGATTATCTTTACCATTGTCATGGTTGGATTTTTGGGAAATTCTGTCAGCCGTGCCATGATTTCCATGCGTCGTATTCGAGAAATTCTTGACGCAGAGCCAGCTATGACCTTCAAGGATGTCCCAGATGAAGAGTTGGTTGGAAGTCTTAGCTTTGAAAATGTAACCTTTACCTATCCAATGGATAAGGAACCAATGTTGAAAGATGTAACCTTTACTATCGAGCCTGGTCAAATGGTTGGTGTCGTTGGAGCGACTGGTGCAGGAAAATCAACCTTGGCTCAATTGATTCCACGTCTCTTTGACCCACAGGAGGGCTCTATCAAAATCGGAGGCAAGGATATTCGAGAAGTGAGTGAAGGAAACTTGCGTAAAACAGTGTCTATCGTTCTCCAACGTGCCATTCTCTTCAGTGGAACAATTGCAGATAACTTGAGGCAGGGTAAGGGAGATGCCACCCTATTTGAAATGGAGCGCGCAGCCAATATTGCCCAAGCCAGCGAATTTATTCATCGTATGGAGAAAACCTTTGAAAGTCCAGTTGAGGAACGGGGAACCAATTTTTCAGGTGGGCAAAAACAAAGGATGTCGATTGCGCGTGGGATTGTCAGCAATCCGCGTATTCTGATTTTTGACGATTCGACCTCAGCCTTGGATGCCAAGTCAGAGCGCCTGGTGCAAGAAGCCTTGAATAAGGATCTGAAGGGGACGACAACCATTATCATCGCTCAAAAGATTAGCTCGGTTGTCCATGCAGATAAGATATTGGTGCTGGATCAAGGACGATTGATTGGTCAAGGGACGCATGCAGATTTGGTTGCCAACAATGCCGTTTACCGTGAGATCTATGAAACACAGAAAGGAAAGGAGGAGTAACATGAAGACAGTTCAATTTTTTTGGAATTATTTTAAAGTTTATAAGTTATCATTTGTAGTTGTCATTCTGATGATTGTTCTAGCGACTCTTGCCCAAGCCCTCTTTCCAGTCTTTTCTGGACAAGCGGTAACAGAGCTAGCTAATTTAGTTCAAGCTTATCAAGATGGCAATCCAGAACTTGTTTGGCAGAGTCTATCAGGAATCATGGTCAATCTTGGTCTGCTGGTTTTGGTTCTCTTTATCTCCAGTGTCATATACATGTGTCTTATGACGCGCGTGATTGCAGAATCGACCAATGATATGCGCAAAGGCCTCTTTGGCAAACTTGCGCGATTGACGGTTTCTTTCTTTGACCGCCGACAAGATGGCGATATCTTATCTCGTTTTACCAGTGATTTGGATAATATCCTCCAAGCCTTTAACGAGAGCTTGATTCAGGTCATGAGCAATATTGTTTTATACATTGGTCTGATTCTTGTTATGTTTTCGAGAAATGTAACGCTGGCACTCATCACCGTTGCCAGCACACCAGTGGCCTTTCTTATGTTGATTTTCATCGTGAAAATGGCACGCAAATACACCAACCTACAGCAAAAAGAGGTAGGAAAACTCAACGCCTATATGGATGAGAGTATTTCAGGCCAAAAAGCCGTGATTGTGCAAGGAATTCAAGAGGATATGATGGCAGGATTTCTTGAACAAAATGAGCGCGTGCGCAAGGCAACCTTTAAAGGAAGAATGTTTTCAGGAATTCTTTTTCCTGTTATGAATGGGATGAGCTTGGTCAACACAGCCATCGTTATCTTTGCTGGTTCAGCTGTTCTACTGAATGATAAGAGTATTGAAACAAGTACAGCTCTAGGTCTGATTGTTATGTTCGCCCAATTTTCACAGCAGTATTATCAGCCTATTATTCAAGTTGCAGCTAGTTGGGGAAGTCTTCAGTTAGCCTTTACAGGGGCTGAACGGATTCAGGAAATGTTTGATGCAGAGGAAGAAATCCGACCTGAAAATGCTCCGGCCTTCACTCAGTTGCAAGAAGGTGTCGAAATCCGTCATATTGATTTCTCATATTTGCCTGACAAGCCGATTTTGAAAGATGTCAGCATTTCCGCTCCGAAAGGCCAGATGACTGCGGTTGTTGGTCCGACAGGTTCAGGGAAAACGACTATTATGAACCTCATCAATCGCTTTTATGATGTTGATGCTGGTGGTATTTATTTTGACGGCAAAGACATTCGTGACTATGATTTAGATAGTCTCAGAAGCAAGGTGGGGATTGTCTTGCAAGATTCGGTCTTATTTAGCGGAACCATTCGAGACAATATCCGTTTTGGGGTGCCAGATGCCAGTCAGGAAATGGTTGAGGCAGCAGCTAAGGCAACCCACATTCACGACTATATCGAAAGCTTACCTGACAAATACGATACTCTCATCGATGATGATCAGAGTATCTTCTCAACAGGGCAGAAACAATTGATTTCCATCGCTCGAACTCTGATGACAGATCCAGAAGTTCTCATTCTCGATGAAGCAACTTCAAACGTAGATACCGTGACAGAAAGCAAGATTCAGCATGCCATGGAGGCGGTTGTAGCAGGAAGAACCAGTTTCGTTATTGCCCACCGCTTGAAAACCATTCTCAATGCAGACCAGATTATTGTCCTTAAAGATGGGGAAGTCATTGAACGTGGTAATCACCATGAACTCTTAAAACTAGGTGGATTCTACTCAGAACTCTATTACAATCAATTTGTTTTTGAATAAGAAAGAAGTTGTCCTATGGGGCAGCTTTTTCTTGTCCATAAAAAATATTTATCACATCCTTAAAAAAAACATATTAGACGAAAGACGTTTTGAGTGATATGATAGGACTATCGTTAATATTTGAAAGGAGAGACATCATGGCTAGAACGGTTGTAGGAGTTGCTGCAAATCTATGTCCCGTAGACGCAGAAGGAAAAAACATTCACTCATCTGTATCCTGTAGATTCGCAGAGAGTATTCGTCAAGTCGGTGGTCTCCCTTTAGTCATTCCTGTTGGCGATGAGTCCGTTGTACGCGATTATGTAGAAATGATTGATAAACTCATCTTGACAGGCGGTCAAAATGTCCATCCTCAGTTTTATGGAGAGAAAAAGACCATCGAGAGCGATGATTACAATCTGGTCCGTGATGAATTTGAATTGGCACTCTTGAAGGAAGCTCTCCGTCAGAACAAACCAATTATGGCAATCTGCCGTGGTGTCCAACTTGTCAATGTTGCCTTTGGTGGAACCCTCAATCAAGAAATCGAAGGTCACTGGCAAGGACTACCTTTCGGAACATCTCACTCTATTGAGACAGTGGAAGGAAGCGTGGTGGCTAAGCTATTTGGAAAAGAAAGTCAGGTCAATTCCGTCCATCGTCAGAGTATCAAAGATTTGGCACCTAATTTCCGTGTAACTGCTATTGATCCGAGAGACCAAACCATCGAAGCGATTGAATCTATCGATGAGCACCGTATTATCGGTTTGCAGTGGCATCCAGAGTTTCTAGTTAATGAAGAAGATGGCAATTTAGAATTATTTGAGTATTTATTGAATGAACTGTAACGACTGGAATATCTGGTCGTTCTTTATTTTATTTTTTCAAAATTTTTGGAATGTGATATTTTTACGCAAACGTTTGAATTCTGATAAAAATTGGAGAAATTCGACAAAAAAACTTGAAAAAAACGAAGGTAAGCGTTATGATAGAAAAGAAGAAATATTGGAGGAATAACATGTCACATATTAAATTTGATTATTCAAAAGTTTTAGACAAATTTGTTGCACCACATGAAGTGGAATACATGCAATCACAAGTAACAGCAGCAGATGAATTGATCCGTAAAGGAACTGGTGCTGGTAGCGACTTCTTGGGATGGTTGGACCTTCCTGAAAACTATGACCGCGAAGAATTTGACCGCATCTTGAAAGCTGCTGAGCAAATCAAATCAGACAGCGATGTTTTGGTTGTAATCGGTATTGGTGGATCTTACCTTGGTGCCAAAGCAGCAATCGATTTCTTGAACCATCACTTTGCTAACTTGCAAACAAAAGAAGAACGTAAAGCTCCACAAATCCTTTACGCAGGAAACTCAATCTCATCTACTTACCTTGCTGACTTGGTAGAGTATGTTGCAGACAAAGACTTCTCAGTAAACGTAATTTCTAAATCAGGTACAACAACTGAGCCAGCTATCGCTTTCCGTGTTTTCAAAGAACTCTTGGTTAAGAAATACGGACAAGAAGAAGCTAACAAACGTATCTATGCAACAACTGACCGCCAAAAAGGTGCTGTTAAGGTTGAAGCAGATGCCAACGGTTGGGAAACATTTGTGGTTCCAGATGACATCGGTGGACGCTTCTCAGTATTGACAGCTGTTGGTTTGCTTCCAATCGCTGCTTCAGGAGCTGACATCAAAGCCCTTATGGAAGGTGCTAACGCAGCTCGCAAAGACTACACTTCAGATAAAATCTCTGAAAACGAAGCTTACCAATATGCAGCAGTTCGTAACATCCTTTACCGTAAAGGCTATGCAACTGAAATCTTGGTAAACTATGAGCCATCGCTTCAATACTTCTCAGAGTGGTGGAAACAATTGGCTGGTGAATCAGAAGGAAAAGACCAAAAAGGTATCTACCCAACTTCAGCCAACTTCTCAACTGACTTGCACTCACTTGGTCAATTTATCCAAGAAGGAACTCGTATCATGTTTGAAACAGTTGTTCGTGTTGACAAACCTCGTAAGAACGTGATTATTCCTAGCTTGGAAGAAGATCTTGATGGACTTGGTTACCTTCAAGGAAAAGACGTTGACTTTGTAAACAAAAAAGCGACTGATGGTGTTCTTCTTGCCCACACAGATGGTGATGTACCAAACATGTATGTAACTCTTCCAGAGCAAGATGCTTTCACTCTTGGTTACACTATCTATTTCTTCGAATTGGCTATCGCCCTTTCAGGTTACTTGAATGCTATCAACCCATTTGACCAACCAGGTGTTGAAGCTTACAAACGTAACATGTTTGCCCTTCTTGGAAAACCAGGATTTGAAGAATTGAGCAAAGAACTTAACGCACGTCTATAATAGAAGAAAAGAGTGGTTTGTCCACTCTTTTTACTCTCTTTATCCATAGAAATTGGACTCAGCCAAGACTTGTGATATAATATAGAGAGCAAAAAGGCAGACGCCTAGAGACTTTATAGGAGAAACTATGTCAAAAGATATCCGCGTACGTTACGCACCAAGTCCAACAGGACTACTACACATCGGAAATGCCCGTACAGCATTGTTCAACTACCTTTACGCCCGTCATCATGGTGGAACTTTTATTATTCGTATCGAAGATACTGACCGTAAACGTCATGTCGAGGACGGTGAACGTTCACAACTTGAAAACCTTCGCTGGTTAGGCATGGATTGGGATGAAAGCCCAGAAACACATGAAAATTACCGCCAGTCTGAACGTTTGGACTTGTATCAAAAGTACATCGACCAACTGTTAGCTGAAGGAAAAGCCTACAAATCTTACGTTACAGAAGAAGAATTGGCAGCTGAGCGTGAACGCCAAGAAGCAGCTGGTGAAACACCACGCTATATCAACGAATACCTTGGTATGAGTGAAGAAGAAAAAGCAGCTTACATCGCAGAACGTGAAGCAGCTGGTATCATTCCAACGGTTCGTTTGGCTGTCAATGAGTCAGGTATCTACAAATGGCATGATATGGTCAAAGGCGATATCGAATTTGAAGGTGGCAATATCGGTGGTGACTGGGTTATTCAAAAGAAAGACGGTTACCCAACTTACAACTTTGCCGTTGTTATCGATGACCACGACATGCAAATCTCTCATGTTATTCGTGGAGATGACCACATTGCTAATACACCAAAACAGCTTATGGTTTATGAAGCACTTGGTTGGGAAGCTCCAGAGTTCGGTCACATGACCTTAATTATCAACTCTGAAACCGGAAAAAAATTGTCTAAACGCGATACCAACACCCTTCAGTTTATCGAAGACTATCGTAAAAAAGGTTATTTACCAGAAGCAGTCTTTAACTTTATTGCTCTTCTTGGTTGGAACCCAGGTGGCGAAGATGAGATCTTCTCTCGTGAGGAACTCATTAAACTTTTCGATGAAAACCGCCTCAGCAAATCTCCTGCAGCCTTTGATCAGAAGAAACTAGACTGGATGAGTAATGATTATATCAAGAATGCAGATCTTGAAACTATCTTTGAAATGGCAAAACCATTCTTAGAGGAAGCAGGTCGTTTAACTGACAAGGCTGAAAAATTAGTTGAGCTCTATAAACCACAAATGAAATCAGTAGATGAGATCATCCCATTGACAGATCTCTTCTTCTCAGATTTCCCAGAATTGACAGAAGCAGAGCGCGAAGTCATGGCGGGTGAAACAGTCCCAACAGTTCTTGAAGCCTTCAAAGCAAAACTCGAAGCGATGACAGATGATGAATTTGTGACAGAGAATATCTTCCCACAAATTAAAGCAGTCCAAAAAGAAACAGGTATTAAAGGAAAAAATCTTTTCATGCCTATTCGTATCGCTGTTTCAGGTGAAATGCATGGACCAGAATTGCCAGATACGATTTTCTTGTTAGGCCGTGAAAAATCAATCCAACATATCGAAAATATGCTAAAAGAAATTTCTAAATAAGAAGGGTACAATAATGGACATCTGGGAAAAGATGTACGAAGAAGCACAGAAACTATACGATCCACACGAAGTATCTGATTTTGTTTACGCTAACCATGTCGTAGCCGCAGTAGAAGCAGAAGATGGACAAATATTTACAGGTTTCTGTATGGAGGGAACCTGTGGTGTATTCCATCTCTGCGCAGAGCGGGCAGCTCTCTTCAATATGTACCAATTTTCAGGGCAAACTAAGGTTAAAAAAGTCTTAGCCTTCCGAGACAAACCGCCGTATGGTGGAAGTTCAGGAATGCCCTGTGGAGCTTGCAGAGAATTCCTTTTAGAGTTGAACGCTGAAAATAAAGATGCAGAATTCATGATGGACTACGGTAGAAGAAAGATAGTGAAAGTCGCAGGACTAATGCCCTATTGGTGGGGAGAAGAACGTGCTTCTAAGTTTAATGAACAATAGAAGAGTCAGTACAATTCTGGCTCTTTTTACTATAAGTTGAAAAAGTTGACTTGAAAAGAATTGAAAAAATTGTAAAAAAGTTTAAAAAAGGTGTTGACAAAGTTTGAAAAGCCGGTATAATAGTAAGAGTTGAAAATAACAACTCAGGTCCGTTGGTCAAGGGGTTAAGACACCGCCTTTTCACGGCGGTAACACGGGTTCGAATCCCGTACGGACTATGGTATGTTGCGGTAGGAACACTTGATGAAAAAAGTTTTTAAAAAACTTAAAAAAGTTTCAAAAAAGTGTTGACAAGCGAAAGCGACTGTGATATACTAATATAGTTGTCGCTTGAGAGAAGTGAGTGACAAAGACCTTTGAAAACTG
>NZ_VMMH01000007.1:81747-86671 GCF_013277115.1 Streptococcus sp. 714 | reverse complement strand
GGATTTTTATCGCTCTGAATATCAAAAAAAAAAAGGACGAATTTCGTCCTTTCTAGATCTTATACTCAATGAAAATCAAAGAGCAAACTAAAAAGCTAGCCGCAAGCTGTACTTGAGTACGGTAAGGCGACGCTGATGTGGTTTGAATTTGATTTTCGAAGAGTATTAGCTTTTCTTCAACCCACTACAGTTGACAAAGAGCCAAAAATTCAAGTTTTTAAGCAATTTATTGAAATTCCTTGACATTTCCATCATAAGTTGCCCAGTCTTTACTGAAAAAGCGCTCATTAAGATGGTAAGTAAGAGCTGGTGTGGGATTAGATAGGAAAGGATCAACAGCCTTGTCAAAAGCCAACCACCCCATCCAACCAAGATGGATGGTATCCTTCATAAAGAAAGGCTTCCCACCATCCTTAGAAAAATCTGCTATATTAGTGAAACCTTGACTTTCTAACTGGAAGCGAATCTTTTGCACCGTTTGTTGGTACATATCCTCATCTAATCCTGTGAAATCCATCCATTTTTTATTTACGGGAGGAATCACAAACATTACATTGACCTTTGACTTGGCAAACTGATTTAAAACTAACTGCAAGTCATTGTACTCAGAAGATTTAAGGTAATTATAACTAGTCTGTGATCCTTTTAACTTTTTCAAATAATCTCTGATTTGTGTATCATAGAAGTGATTATCTATATCAAATTCATTGTTGGAAGTATTTTTTTCTGCATCTGCTTTAATAACATTTTCTATATCTTGATAAGAAAACTGGTCTGGAATAGTATTCAAATATTTATCAACATGTTCTTTATATTTCAACCACTGTCTGATTGAGAACTGTCCAAAAAAATTTGCTTGTTTCTGATTGATTAGAGAGCCAATTTCTATACGAATATGATCAAACTCTGAAAGAGATTCATTATTAGCAATTTTTTGTACTATATCTTTCATTGATACATTTGAAAACTGTTTTAATAATCTCTTAGATGCATGCTGACTACTAATATCTCCTGATTGATTTTCTAAAAAGGAAGTTAATTGGTCACTATTAAAATACTCTTGAAATACTGCAGGTTCATAATCATTTTCTGTAAACCATTGGGGAGATATAACAAATACAGCTTGCTTATCCTCTATTTCTGGTAGCATCTGTTGCATCCCAAAATACTGGTTAAGTGATGCAGCTCCCCTCTGTCCTAAAAGATAAGGACGATAGGAGCGATTGTATTTCTCGGCCAATACCGCAGGATGAGCACCGTCAAAACGAAGCCATTCACTGGAGCCAAAAAAAGGTATAAATCGGATAGAAGTATCAGAGAAAGCTTTTGATTTTTGATTTCGTTCTCTAAAACTTTCTGCAGTAACGGAAGCTGCCGAATACTTTTCAGATACAATATCGTGTCTAACACTTGCAGGATAACAGCATATGACCAAAACAACCAACAAACCAGCTATCAAGATCGGCCCGAAGATCATCCATAAGCGTTTAAGCATTTTGTAGCTCCACAATACCAGCTATGATTTTATTAGCGGTATTCCAGTCATCACGACCAAACTCTGTTACAGGGACGCGAATGTCAAAACGGTTTTCAATCTCCACAATCAATTCAACCGTGCCCATGCTATCCAAGACACCTGCGTCAAAAAGATCTTCATCCATCATGTCAGAAACATCTTCCATAAACAACTCATCAATAATTTCGATAACTTCTGATTTGATATCCATATTTTATTTCCTTTATTTTTTAAACCATAAATCATTCAAGAATCCAGAAAAGATTAAGAATGACAGCATGACGACATGGAAGGTGACAACCATGCCAAGCAACTGAATCCAGCGATTCTCAGGTAGAGCAGCTTTCCCTGCTTTTTTCCGTTCCTTATTGAGCGTTTTTTTCTTGCGAACCCAAGCATCATTGACGACCAAGCCCAATCCATGAAAGAGTCCATAGGCGATATAGTACCAAGTCACTCCATGCCAAAATCCCATAATCAGCATATTTACAATGTAGGCCACACTTGAGGTTACATTGCGATTCTTAAAGACCTTCTTTCTGGTCAATACCATCACCATCCGCATAAAGACAAAGTCACGGAACCAGAAAGAGAGACTCATGTGCCAGCGATTCCAAAACTCCTTCAAATCCCTTGATAAAAAAGGTTTGTTAAAGTTGATAGGGCTACGGATTCCCATCAAATTTGAAATGGCTAAGGCAAACATAGAGTAACCTGCAAAGTCAAAGAAAAGCTCCAGACCAAAGGTATACATAACCGCTAAAGTATAGAGGTTAAAGAAGCCACCTGACTGCAAGGCTAAATTCTTCAGAGGAGGTAGTAAGGTCTCTCCTAAAACATGAGCTAGGATAAACTTATACAAAAAACCCCACATAATATAGCGAACAGATTCATCCAGCATATCCATCAACTCATTCCGCTCAGGAATGGTCTGATAATTTTCATTAAAACGCTTAAAGCGATCAATTGGACCACTCGAGAAAGTCGGCATGAAAAGAAGAAAACGTAGGAATTCCCAGAGGGTAAAATCCTTAATCACTCCATCTCTCAGCTCGATGATAATCCCAACCGAACGAAAGGTCAGGTAAGAAATTCCCAAGAACCCTAGCAAAGACTGCGTTCCATTGATAGCTGGTTGCACCTTGACAAAGATAATCGGAAGTAGGGACAAAAAACTAACTAAGTAGAAGACCCACTTGCCATCCTTACTTTTTCGATAATGCTTGTAGAAAAGCAGAAGCAATATTTCCCAGCAAAGGTAAATACCCAAGGCAACCAATTGATTGGTCTTCCCACCTACCAACATGGTGACGATAAAGAAGAGGCTAACCAGCACTTCATACCAGGCAAAGCGTTTCTTGAAAAAGAGGCCTATAAAGATGGGCAAGGTTGCAATAATCACATAGACAAAGTACTGAGGATTGCCGTATGGCTCTAAATGAGGAAGCTGTTGAAAGAACTCCATCATCTCTTATTCACCTCGTTAATCAATCCTTTGATGTCAATTTTTCCATTTGGAGTCAGTGGTAAACTGTCTCGGTAAAGGAATTTAGACGGCATCATATAGGACATCATGATATCTGTCAAGTCTTCCTTAATGGCCTTAGTAATATCGATATCACGCTCAAACTGCTCACGAACACCATCTTTTAAGATAACATAGGCCAGTAGATTTTGTACCTTGTGGTCCTTGTTATAACGCGGAACAGCGACAGCAGACTCAATATAGCGAGACTTGTTAAGATTTTGAGAGACATCTTCTAACTCAATGCGGTAACCGTTAAACTTAATCTGGAAGTCCATGCGTCCTCCGTAGAGAAGCAAGCCTTCATCTGTCATGGTTCCAACATCGCCTGTGTGATAGGCTGGTAGACCTTCAAACTCAAAGAAGGCTTCTGCCGTTTTTTCAGGATTGTTCATATAGCCTTTTGAAACAGCTGGCCCAGAGACAATGATTTCTCCCTGTTCGCCATTTGGCAGTTTATTTCCTTCCTCGTCAATGATAAAGGTTGGAGAGTCGGCCTTGGTATAGCCGATTGGTAGGCGTTTGAGAGTCGCCAACATCTCGTCTGTCACAGCAACTGCTGATAGGGCTACTGTCGCTTCTGTTGGACCGTAGGCATTGATAATACGGGCATGTGGGAAACGTTCGCGCAGTTTTTGAGCTGTTTTAACCGTCAATTCTTCGCCATCAAAGTAGAAATGCGTGATACCAGGCATTTTCTCGCTATTAAAATCTTCTGATAACATGGCCATATCTGCAAAGGAAGGTGTTGATGTCCAGATAGCGATTGGCAATGAAAAGATGGTCGCAAAGAGTTGCTTAAAGTCCTGGGTAATAGCTGAAGGAAGAGCGAAAAGCGTACCACCAAGTGCCAAGGTCGGTGCCCAGTACATGACAGACAGGTCAAATGAATACGGTGGCTGAGCTAGCATTTGCGGACGACTTGGCGTCGCAAATTCCTTATCCGTAATCATCCAGTTGGTAAAGCTGAGGAGGTTATCATGGGAAATCTGCACTCCTTTAGGCTTACCAGTCGTACCAGAAGTAAAGATAATGTAGTAGTTATCATCGCCCTTGACTGGATGCGTGATCTCATAGCTAGTCCCTTGAGCAAAGGCTTCTTGAATCCGAGCTAGATTCAATATCGGTGTAGAAACCTGCTCTAATGGAAAGTCTGAAATGGCAATAATCAAACTTGGCTCCGCTAATTCTAAAATAGCTAAAACTCGCTCCAAGGCCGAATGACTATCAATTGGAATGTAGGCATGTCCTGACTTAGTCAAGGCTACAAAAGTTGCCAACATTTCATATTCTTGGCCACCAAAAACGACTACAGGAGACTTCTCAGGCAAGCCTAGTTGATCAATGGCTGCAGCTAAACTATCCGAATCAGCCTTTAAATCGCCATAAGTGTGTTCCTGCCCCAAAACATTATAGACAGGATAGCTAGGCTGTGTCTGAGCAAAATGCTCAATGGTTTCAATCATATCTACTATTGGTTTGTTTGACACAATAGGGATTCTCCTTCAAATTAAAATTCATTATAGATAAAGCTTCCTTGACCCTGACCAAGATAGCTAAAGAAGTAAAGCAGCCCTAAAAAGATAAGAAAATACAAGGCTGTCCGACCAAGAAAAAGGTACAATTCTTTTCTCTGTTTCATCAAGAAAAACCATTCATTTCTGTAATTTTTCGCTAAAATAAAAGTGATTCTTACTAGCTTATTTTTCTACCATTGTACCACTTTATATAGTATTTTTTCAATTGTTTACCATATGTTTTCACTACATTTCAGCTTATTTTAAGGATTATGCGGTTTTTCTATGTATATTTTAAAAGAAAAAAGCCTGAGATACTCATCCCAAGCTCTATCAAAATAGTTGTTTTCTAATACTCAATGAAAA